>NZ_JAMYLA010000070.1:0-28886 GCF_040317725.1 Mesorhizobium sp. M1396
TCACCGGCGTCGATTCCCCTTACGAAGCGCCGGAAAACCCGGAAATCCATCTCGAGACACTCGGCAAATCGGCCGAGGAGATGGTAGACGCCCTGGAACACTGGCTGAAGAAGCGCGACATTGCCGAAGACCAACACCACAGCGGCGGCATCTGACGAGGAACGGATGGTGAAATCTTTCGAGCGGCTGGCGGGCGCGAGGTGATGCGCGTTTTCCATGCCGGCTGCGCGGTCGACCGGAAATCAGATTCCTCGCCGGTGACCGAGGCGGACCGCGAGGGCGAAAAGATCATTCTCGCCGGACTGCGCGCCGCATTTCCCGGCCTTGCATCGAGCGGCCATATCCCAAAGCTCTGTCCTCTTGCGACCATCTTGATTGAAGTTAGGAATATGCTTCGGGACGACTTAAGCGCGCCGGCAACAGCGTCAAATTTGGGATCACCGCGCGAGAGCTAACAGTTACCCGCGACCAGTTGATCAACAGAGCGGCCTAGCCGACGCTCTAATCATCTCCTGTGCCGCTCTCGTCCTTCGGCGCTGGGCAACTTCACACCTTCTTCAACACGCGGCTGGCCAGCCTGGCAAACACCCGCTGCCGGTCGTTGACCATGCTGCTCAATCGCTGCCCTATCCGCTGCTCCGGCCGGCGGGTTTTTATTTCAGGACGGATATGGGGATAGGGGATGCGGTTGTTTGGCGGCCGTGGTCCAACTCTTCATAGCATCGGGTTTCTGGCTGTCGGCCGGATGCAACAAACCCCTCCGCCGCCCGTTGAGTCCGCTGGGTTAATCATAGATCATACTCGCCTGCCGCCCTCCGCCGGTCGGCTCTTTTGGACGCCATGCCATCGACCTCGATACGCAAGTTCGACTATGACCCGAACACCAGGGTACTCTCGGTCTGGTTTGTGGCAAGCGGGAAGCATTACGAGTTCTTGGACGTACCGCTTGAGAGCTTTACCGCGTTCAGATCTGCCTTCGCCAAAGGCCGTTATTTCAACGAGCACATCCGCAGTCACTTCCGGTACCGCCTTGTTGAGCAGGAGCCGGGCTAATGCCCTTGCTGTCTGCGGGCGTTGAAGGACTAGGAATCGAGCTCCAATGCCTCATGGCCGGGTTGCTCATGCCAGATGACCTGCCGCAGATCGCGTTTATCCACTGACTGGCCGCAAATCGGACAAGCGTAAAAATGCTCCTGCGCAGGTACTGGCTTGCCGTCATGCCGACGGCCCGTGATCGGCGGGCCAAGATCCGAAAGCTTTGTCATCGGTTGCCGAGCGCCTTGGCATCGCGCTCCAGCGTCTCACGGTCGTTGCCATGCTTTTTTATGAGTTCTCTAACCTCGGGAATCGTACGGCCAAATTTGCTGGCGAAATAGCCGACTTCATATTGCTCATCGCCAGACATCCGTTGGCGATCGCGAAAATCACGCTTGCTCTTGTCGTCTGCCATTGCCAATGCCTCCTGTTTTCACACAACAGGAGAGGAGTGCCAAGGTTCCGCAACCAGCGTTATTCCCGAACTTTCACCCGCGGTGTCGATGACATGGCAGTGATGGCATCGATATCCACAGTGACAAGGCCACCACCATCGATACGAACGGTGACTTTTCCATCCTCTGCATCAACTCGCGTAGCAAACCCACTGATTTCGAGCTTCTGGCCCGCCTTGGCATTCCTCGGCGTGTCGATGGCAAGCGGGAAATTATATGAGGGAATGCTTACGCTCGACACGCCGTCATCCATCACTTTCAGGATGGTGGCCGATAGCGTAATCTCGTCGCCGACTCTCGGTGCTCGGGCCATTTTTTGTCGCTCGTTTCATCGCGGTAGTCATTGAAACATGCAACTTAGCTAAAATGTTCCGGAACCGATTGGAGGCTCACAGCTTGAGTCGCGGCTTGGTGAGTCTTGTGCATGCGTTTGAGGTTTGTCGCGCCTTTGATGCCGACCCTGGTGGAGAAGCCTCCCGAGGGCGACGACTGGATTCACGAGATGAAGTTCGACGGCTACCGTTCGCAGCTCATCATCGATGAAGACGGTACCACGATCTACACGCGCAACGGCCACGATTGGACGGCGAAATATCGCGACCTGGTGACAGAGGCCAAGACACTCGGCGCCGAAAGCGCGATCGTCGACGGCGAAATCATCGTGCTAAACGAGGCGGGACTGTCGGACTTCGGCGAACTGCGCAAGGCAATCACCCGCCGACAGCACGACCTCTATTTCGTCGCGTTCGATCTGCTCCACCTCAACGGCCACGATCTGCGCGACATGGCGCTAGAGGAGCGCCGCGAGATCCTGGCCAGCATGATCGAACCTGACGGGCGCATTCAGTTCAGTGAACCGTTGCCGGGCGACGCTGAGGCCATCTATCATCTGCTCGACCAAGCCGGCCTTGAAGGCATGGTGTCGAAGCGGCGCGACAGCAAATACCGCAGCGGGCCATCCACAAACTGGCTGAAGGCGAAGTGCTATTCGGTCGATGAATACGAACTGATCGGGGTCGAGCGCGAGGTAGGCAAGCCGGCGTTTGCTTTGATGGCCGAGCGCGGCACATGGCGCTATGTCGGCTCAGCTTTCATCAATTCCAGCCGCGCTATTCGCGAGCGGCTGTGGAGGTGCGTACAGGAACACGCCGGTCCGGCGCCGAAGGGAATGAAACGACCGGCGACGCAATGGGTCAAACCAGGCATTATCGGCCGTGTAAAGCACTTACGTGGGGAGGAAGATTTGCGGCACGCCTCGCTGCAGGATTTCAGGGAAGAATGAGCAAGCGCGGCAACGATTTTCTCCACCATTGGGTATTGGACCATTTGCCGGACGACCCGATCATCGACCCGGTGCTGCTGGTGATCGAGATGGCCGTGGACGCGAAGCAGGCGGCGCAGAGCCAAGGCATCCCCGGCCAAGAGATCGATGAAGAAATTGGCACGATATACAAATTCATCATGCAGGGCTTACGCTGACAGGAGCAGCCAAACAGCACGAAGCGGAACTTAATATCGCCGGGCAAATTGGTTCACCATGGACGCAGGACGAAATCCCGAACGACTGATGCCAAGCCCGCCGCCGAGATGGCAGTACCGCAAGGGCGTATTGATGCTGGCCGCTGCCTTGTTGCTTGCACCGGCTGCGTTCGCGATCTGGTGGGCCATCTTTCGATGAGCACGCGCGGGGTCAACTTTCTCGACAGATGGATGGCAGAACATCTTCCAAACGCCATCACCGACGATCCCGTGGCCACCAGCGACCTTGCAGACGAGGCGATCAAGGCGGCCGACAGAGAAGGGATTCCCGCCGACGAGATCAATGAAGAAGTCGGGAGCGTGCTCGAGGTCATTTTCGATGCCATGCAACATCGCGCCGGCGGCTTGGCAGGCTGATGGGCACCGCGATATAGGGGAAGGAAAAGCCGGCGGACGTCGTCTTGGGGAAGGCGTCGCCGGCAAGTGGCAGGCCGGGTTTCGGGTGTGGGCGGGCAGCCTGCCAATTCATCAGTGCCGGCACTATGATCTCAAGTGACCAGCTTAGCTATAGCTAGTGGTAAATTAGCGCGGTCCATCTGGTCTCAGATTGTCGGGACAAAGTGCCCGAGAGTTCCTCCCCGGCCATGCGGCTCGACACCCAACGCCAACAAGGCGCCGGGCCTAGCCGACGAGCTGTCTGCGGAATCGCCCGCCGGTGATGCGCTGGTCGGTCACGCCCTACAGCCGGACGAACTCGTCGAGCTGCAGGCGTATTCGCTGGCCTTCCGCGAAGGCTAGGGCGAGCGATTCCAGTTCGAATGATCGGGTTAGTCCCTGATCTTCCTCGACCACACGGACGAACCATTCGCCACAGGCTTCGATCACTTCGATGCAAGGATGACCCTTGCGGTTGGGTATCTCGCTATCCACCATTGCCTCTCACGCCGAGGACAAATATCGCCAGCAGCACGACGAAAAGCACGGTGGCGATCACGACACCCCACATGAGGACTCTTCTGGTGCCGCGCCGTTCATCATCGCGAGATAAATTCTCCGCCATTGCAAGAATCCCTATCCTGAAGTTCGATTACTGGAAACGTGGGATGTCGAGGCCGGTTCCCACAAGCCATCAGGTTCCCCGCGGGAGAGCGGCGGCACACGCGGTCTAGAGCGCCTTGCCTCGCGTGTCATGGCGCGCGCAATGGCTTTTTCGGTCTGGCAAAGACAAACGGTGCACGCTATGCGTCAAACTCGCAGACGTGTTTTTTTCGATCCGCCTGACGCAGCTGAACGGCTGTCGGCCTTCGGCAAGTCGTTCGGTTCCTCGCTCATGGCGAAAAGATCCCACAAGCAGTCTTGACGGGTAAGGAAAATGTTCCTTATTCGTTCTCATGGTGCTCGACCCGATCGACACGCAAGGCGGCCCGGCGCAATATGCTTGCGAAAGCAGAGTGCAGCGGCGGCAATGTTCGCTACTGCCGATCGGTTGATTTGATGATGGTCTACGGCGGCGGGGTCGATCCGCTGAGCCTGAAATTCGATTGCAGCCGATGCAAGCCTCAGGTCAAGATCCCCCTTTTGAGGTTCATGCAGAGCATCTGCCGAAACGGCTGATGATCCACAAGCCCATGAAGATCGACGGCAAAATCTGCTTGCATACCGAGCGCTTTCGCGGATGAAAACTCTCGCTGATACGGTGGCGCGCGCGAAACCATTAACGTCAATTGCGCGCACCCGGTGTGTTTCAAGTCGACCAAGCTCGACCTCCAGGCGCTGATTGATCGGCTCGGCCCGGATCATGGTTCCCTGCGTTGGGATCTCGTCGGCTGTTCGGCTGCTCGGATTATAAGGTTGCAGGCCGCCACCGTGGGCCGGTGTTCTTCACGTGCATTCCTGACTACGAAGGCCAGCAGCGGGAGAGTAATCGGGATTGGAAGCCGACTTTCGGGACGCCTGAAGCCGCCGATGAGCCGCTAGGGATCCTGGCGGTCGGCGGCTTCGTCAAGGGTTAGCTAATATAGATGAGCCCGCGTCATCCAATCGAGGGATGGGGGCAACTCAACCCCTGCTCCACACTAATGCCAAGGCAAAGGGCGCCAAGCCGGTTCTGCTGCCCAAGGGGCTGGCTCTAAGGGGCTTAAGATGAGCAAGACGACTCTGACTACCATCGCTATCCTCGCGATCAGCATCGGCCATGCCGATGCCAAGCGCCATAAGGTGAACCTGCCGGTTTGCACCGCGTCAAGCTCACTCTTCGAAGTCCTGGGTCACAAGTGTTTTCTTGTCAAAGGTTCGATGATCTATGGCGACATCGCCGATCTTTCCCAGATAATCACTTGGAATGGTGGCGTCGCTGGTGGTCTGTGAGTGACAAGCCGGCCACCATTTATGTCGCGAGCGTGTTCGAGAAGCCGCATTAGCGGACCGTGCTGACCACCAAAGACAAGGCCAAAGCCCTGGCGATGGCAAAGGAGATCGGCGACAAGGTGCGGGTCGAGGAGATCACGCCGAAACCGAAAAGGCGCAAGCGCCGGCAACACCCAGCCATCAAACCCGCGCGATGCCGTGCAAGGCTCTCAGCCGCCGCCGTCTCCACCACCACCGCCGCCGCCCGCCTGGCTGAATACGACTGTGCCGTCGCCCTTGCGTCGGCAGATAACGCCGACCCGCGCGGCCTTCTCGGCATCAAACGGCGTCTTTTCAACGATGCCCGTTTTCCCGTACCAAATCACCATGTAGGCCATCGTTGCAACGCTCTGGCAGCTTCTCGCCGTGTCGCCACACGGTTCTACGCAGGACAATCAAGCCAGAGCAAAAGTTGGCCGGCGGTGATGAATGGGACTTCCTCAGTCGGGGCGACATTGTAGCGAGGGGCGTCGTTGCACCCGGTCTCCGCCGGCGCTTTTGGCCGATAGAGCCGATGGATTTCCGACCAAGTCAGGTATCTCGTGTAGCGGCCGCACATGGCTTGACCATGAGTGACGAGCGCCGGCCTTTTTGCTTTCTCTTAGATGGATGTCGACCTGATTTCGCATCGCGTCTGAAAGCGATAGCGCCAGATCGAGGTTTTCCGGGTAGATGGCCAAGATCCAAACAGCCGTCAGTTCAGCGATAGCTTGTTTCTGGCTGATATCGGTGAGGCCGCGCATTTGCTTGGCCATCTTGCTGACGGCCCGATGTATGGCGGGCATTTCCCTCATTACCGGGGCGTATATCTCGGGCTGCTCGGACTCGGTCACAGTGATCGGTTTCATGGCTCCGTCTCCAATTGCTAAGGCGATTATATCTTTGACAAACCCAAAATTTCGGCTAAATTAGTGGAACATCCTGACAACGTTCCGAGAACAAGCCATGTCCGTCCTGTCCCGCCCCTACTTTCACGATGAAGCTGCCGCCTTCGAACACGTCGAGGGTATGTTGTGGCCGCAGGGCCCGGTTTGCCACAAGTGCGGTTCGATGGATAAGCACTACAAGCTGACTGGCGTGCATACCAAGGCTTCGAAGAAGAATCCCGGCGGCGTAGAGCGTCATGGCCTCTACAAGTGCGGCGCTTGCCGTGCGCAGTTTACCGTCCGTATGGGCACGATCTTCGAGGAAAGCCATTTGCCGCTGACCAAGTGGCTTCAGGCTATCCACCTTATGTGCTCGTCAAAGAAGGGCATTTCCTCGCGCCAGCTCCACCGCGTTCTGGAATGCACCTACAAGACCGCGTGGTTCCTGTCGCACCGCATTCGTGAAGCCATGCGCTCGGATAACTTCACGCCCAGGGGCGGCGCTGGCAAGTTCGTTGAAGCGGACGAAACCTACATCGGTCGTTTGAAGGGCGTTCCGGTTGCTCCTAGCGGCGCTCACAAGAACGTTGTGCTTACGCTGGTCGAGCGCGGCGGCATTGCCCGCTCCTTCCCTATCTAGCGCTTCGGTTGCCCGCCTTTGCCCATCGTGAATGCCAATATCGACAAGGAAACGTTCTCATGTCGGACGAGGCGCGCGTCTATCAGAACTTCGGCCCCGCCTTCGCCGCTCACGGCACGGTCAACCACAGCGAAAACGAATATGGCCGTTCGTTCAAGGTTGCCGGCGGCGGCGAGCGTTCGCATCAACACGAAAGCGTAGAAGGCTTCTACAGCATCCTTAAGCGCGGCACGGGTGTTTATCAGCATTGCGCCGAACACCATCTGCACCGCTATCTGGCAGAGTTCGACTTCCGTTATTCGAACCGTTCGGCCATGGGCATTGAAGACAACGTTCGTTCTCTCATTGCCTTGAAGGGCGCCAAGGGCAAGCGGCTGACCTATCATGGGCCTCATTACCGCGAAGCATGAACACTATCGGAAGCCGGTACAGTTGAAGCTCCCACTTTGGAAGGGAGAAAAGCGAAAGCGGCAGTGTTAAAGCCTCATTTCGGGTCCGGATGAAACAATCAAGTGACACCCGCTTGATTTGGTTGCATATTGGTCATGCGGGTTGGCACCCAATGACAAGCGCCCCGGGGCGCTCCTCTAAACGAGGTAGTTGGGAGTGCGGCCGCAATTTCTTGTGAGTAGTAGTGCCTCTTACCGTGCTTCCATAGGTCGAATTCGTACGTGATTTTGTCACTGAGGAGTTCGTAGGAACGGAACGGGTGTCTTTGCCGTCCGATTCCCATTTCCGTTGCATAGCCCAAGTGCAGTAGTCGGCTATCTGGAAACATGGATCTGTGTTGGCCGGCCAGAACGCGACGCGCCAACCATCGCTCCGGATTTTCTGCTTCACCACATCCCTTACGGAGTCCTCGAACGCGATGCGCTTTTTCTTGGTTCTGATAGAGGCGACAGTGATCATGATTTCGTTAGCCGCCTTAAGGTAAGCATCGGAAGAGTGCTGAAAGTGAAAATGCCAACCGATCTTATAAAATCGATCTTCCGTAACCCGCACCTTGGGAATGGCCTTCGACTTCTCCATGATGGTGGATGGTGAACTTCTCTTTCGCCAAGAAATCAAAGACAGCGTTGCGTACCTCCTGCCGATCGGTTGTGGCGTGAAAGTAGTCGCCTAGCGGCGCACCCTGCCAAGCTAGGTCGCGCCTCAATTCCTGAAGTTTGATGCCTATGTTGCAATTGGATAGAATGGCCGTGCAGACGATGTAATAGCGGCTGATATTTTGCCCCTTAGAGAAATTGAAACAGCCAGCTTCATCGGCAAACAGAAAGATTCGATTCATGCCAGATAAAGAAGCAGCACAGATTGAAAAGTTCAAGCAAGCCGCCCGCGAACTGAAGACCGATCAGTCCGAAGATCACTTCGACGCGATCTTGAAAAAGATCCCGCAGGCCAAGCACGCTCCACATGACGAAGCGGTTGACCGCGCCAGCAAAGGCGCGGTGGTAAGGCCGAAGAAACGCTAGCCTTGTGAAAAGCGAATTAAAACGGCCTGCCTTGTGGAGCGAGACATTCCCCCTGCGGCTGGGTCAGCCTTCCTTGCGCCAGCCGTCTGTCCCGCAAACCTGCCTTTGTAGCCACGGACAGGCGTCCCCAGGGTCTGTTCAAAATCAGTTGGCAGATACGCATGCCCGGCTTCAGTTTCACAGGAATCGTGTTGTGATTTACCATTTCAAGGCGGATCTGGCCGGCGAAGCCCGCGTGAATTGTGGGCGCAGTTAGATGCACTCCGATTCCAAGTCTGGCCATCGAACTCTTGCCCTCAACACGGGCGGCAATTCTAGAGTGGGACGTTAGCTCTACGGTGCAGTCATTTCCTCCGAATGTCTGCTGCGCAAGGCACGGAGTGGCGAGCGCCAGCATAAGCGCCACGGCCGAGAAATGGGCCATCGTTCGAATTCTCATCTTCAATCCCCGACAGGGAGCAGGCGCTGGCGCTCCCCAAGGTGCTAAAGAACTAGTGACAATGATATTCGCCGGTCTTGTGGTTCTTATGGCACCCGTTGCTATCGGTGCCGCCGCTATGCGCATAGGCATTGGTCACAAGAGCCATCGTCAAAGCCGTCAAAGCGGCCACAATTGCTGTTTTCATATTGCCCTCCCAAGTAATTCGGCACCAAAAGCACTATTCGTGCGTCGGCACAACGTCGGGGGGAACGCTTCTCGCGTTCGGCAAAGAGAAGATGGCCGGCGCCAGGGTGGGAGCTGTTGGGCTGTGCGGCGCCGGCCAAGCGGACATCAGGTCCGCCGCCCTTGAAGAATGGCCGATTCGCCGACGCGCGGTCATGGTGTGATCGCGGAAGCCGTGGCTTAAGAGCTTCCGTCCGTCTCGCTTCCTCATAGATCATCCGGACGGGCAGATAGGCGTTCGTTTCCAGCCACTCGCGCAGGACGATCTAATGAGATTCGACCGGTCGAGTCTTCATCTCGGCGGCGATGGAGTTCCTTGTGTCCTCCCTGGCCGGCTCTCTAGCGGGACGCAGCGACGTTCCGGAGCATCAAGGCAGCACGCCAAAGGATGATCTGTAGATCGGACCGCGGCGCTCGGTCCGCCGCGCTCTCAAGCTCTGAAAGCGAGGTTGAGGTTCGACAAGTCCGGTTTCACCTGTGTTGCGGCTGGTCGGCGCCATTCAGGCAACCTCCAGCGGAGGGCGCAAGCCACCTTGCGATTGGTCATCTCTGGATGCATCCTTGGAATCATGTCGCAGTTGCAATACCTGAATCACCTTTTGGAATGCCCTTACTGCCTGGAAATTCGGTTGAGAATTCCACACGACGTTCGGCCGGAGACGCTCATCGTTTGTGATGATTGCGGAGAGTTCCTCGGAACGTGGGATGAACTACAGACCGACTTCGAGAGGCAAGGCGGGCAAAGCGGGGTCTTCCGTCTCGAAAAGGGTCGTATCAGGCGAATCGATTAGAGCATGGACGCTGGCCGGCAAGGCCCATTCCCGTGATCGCGGTACGACCAACCAACCGAATCGGTCATGTTTGCAAGTGCGGCGGATTAGCACCGCGGTCAAGGCACACCGGGGGTCGCCGGAGGCGGGGCTTCCGCCTGCTCCTGCCCGGGGGCAGCGGTCGAACCAGATACATCTGAGCCCGGAGAAAGCTTCCTGTCTGCCTCTTCCTCGCTGCCGAAACTGGCGGCATGAAGCAGCATGACCTTCGCCTTGGCGACCAATTCCTCGTCTACCAGCGCGGGCCCGGCCGCCAATGTAACGGCAATGACCTCGCCACCGTCGCCCCGGAATTCAACGCGATCGTGGCTCACCACGGTGCATGTCATCCTCCGCTCACAGTTGATCGTTGTAAGGTTGTTTGGTCATCCCAACCTGCCTGGCCAGCTCGCAGAAGGCCGGCAAACCGGATTCGAATTGGGCGCGGTTGGCTACCTGCAACAATCGCAAGGGAAAGCAGACCGCATCGCGGTTCGCCGGGGACATGTCCTCGTACATTCGTTCTTCTGAAGGCACCAAGGCCTCGGCTTTACGGCAGGGCCATATCGATATCGTCGACTGAAAGGATTCCGCGATGGACCAGGATGTTGTTGACCGCCGCCACCGCCATCAGCAGCCCCTCAAGCTGAAGATTCGCAACGTTCACGTGTTCTTATCCTTGACATAGGCACCCGGCTGCCTGCCGGCTTTGGGTGTCTTGGCATCCTTGGAATGTTCAGCGATTGAGGGACCTGCGCCCGAGGTCTTCTGGGTTGCCGGTGAGGGCGTCGGTCGCTTCCCGGCCGGGCCGGGCTGGACGCCTGCCGGCGAGGTGGGGTCTGGGTGCGTCATGGCATGGGTCTCCCGTTCCGGATCGGCATCAACTCGCCAGGCGCGCCGAGGTTCCCGAACGATTTGGGCGCCGTCGGCTTTGTAAGGAACGTGTAACGCCAGCGGCTCCTGGCTCATGGGTACGAATAGGTTCAGCCGCGCTCATGGATTAGGAACGAAGGGAGGTCACTGCGTGGTGACGCGCGGCGCTGGTGTGTTCTCGTCGACGACGTTGCCGACCGGAGCCATCGGCCAGACCAAGTGACGAACCGCAATCAGCTACAGAGGCGGGCGTTTGGTCTTTGATGCGGCGGCTGCAAGACTTTAATGAGCCTTAGCGGGTGAATGGAAGTCGCCTTCCCCTTTATAACAGTCCGCCGCGCGCGCGATGCAAGACGATGTGGTTGCTCTCAGGAAACGAAGCCGTCGCGGGCCCCGGCGAGCGCCCTCTTCCTGCGGCTTGCACAAGATCGCGCCCTGCGCGTGGCCTGAGTTTCGCAGGTGTTGCCCACCGAATGAAGGGTTAGCTGTGGGGGGCGGCGCGCTTTCCACATTGCGCCGTAGCCGCCCCCGACAGCGCCTCCAGCTAGGCGCCCAGACCCGGCCCCGTTGGGGCCGGGTCGAGAGTTGTCGTCAGGATTCCGGGGCAGGTACGATTGAGGAACGTCATCGTCTCTAGCCGAACCTTGTCGCCGACCTCCGGGCGAGCCGCCTGGTTAGCCCTGCCGCTTATCGCACAGGCAAAATAGCGGAGGCGCCCAGCGGTTCATCGCCGTCGCCTCCGAAGCAGTCTGGGCCTAAGCGGCCATGTCCAGGGTCTTTATGCCGTGGCGCTGCATGGCCGCGCCGATTTTGGCGAAATCGGGCTGCGTCAGCGGCTCGACGGTACCGATGTCATGGAAGAAGGCAGTCATCGACGGCTCGACAAGCACGAGCATGCGCACCTGCTTACCGCTTTCGTTCGAGTAGTCGTGCGACTCCATCGGTCCGATACGGACCGCGCTGCCTGGATCGGCGACTACCGTGCGCGGCGCTTCACCAGCCTCGAAGTGGCGGATCCTCAGTTCACCCTCCAGGATGTAGAACATCTCCGGTGAAGGGTGGGCGTGCGGTGGGGTGCCGGAGCCCGGGGGCACCGTGACCTCAAGCATTTCAAGGTTCGAGCCGGCAACGCCGCCCAGGAAGCGGATTCGGTCGGCGATGACCCAGACGGTTTCGCCGCCATCGAATGGTACTACGTCAATCGTCATGATTTCTCCTTCGGTTTTGATGACACGCCCGCTTGAGGATGGCTCTGGCCGACCGCGGACAGGATCAGCTCGAGCGCCCAGGATGCGGTTTCGCCGGCCTGGGCGCCGTCGAGACCGCCATAGTCTTTCAAAACCTCCCAAGCGGAGGCTGAGAAGAGAAGATGCGCCAGCGCTTCGATTCTGCGGGCTTCGGCTGCCGGAAGCTTGGCGGTTGCTGAATTGAGAGCATGTGCGAAATGGCGGCGGCGGTCGGGAATCGTGCCCATGCGCATGTCGCGCCCTGTCCGCGAATGCAGAGCAACGCGCATGGCAGCTTCATGCTGGTCAAAACGTGGAAAGGCTGTTCGTGGCCCGTCCAGCAGCTCCTGCAATGTCTGCGGACTGGTGATCGCGCCGATCCGGGCGTTCAGCCAAGGCCAGAATGCCGCCAGCAGGTCGTCCTTTGTGGCAAAGTGACGGAAGACGGTACGCCGCTGCACCCCAGCCTTTTCGGCGATCGCCTCGGCGGTGATCTCATCTGCCGCACCATCCGCATCCATCAGCGTGAACAGAGCGGTGAGGATCGCCTCGCGCGTTTCTCGGGCTTTCTCTTCGCGCACGGGGCTGTTGTAAGCACGGGCGGTGGACATGCGGCTTCTCCTAATTCGCGGCACGGCATGTGCCACGAATTCCACCGCCTGTCAATTGATGTCACATCGAGTGACTCAAATTCTATGATGGGTATATCTGGCGCTTCAGGTTTGCTGTCAGAGGCAATGCGGCTTGTGCTTCCAAGCAATTCCCGCCCTTGTGGAGTCGAATACGAGCGGAATCGAAACCGCCTCCATGTGAGCGTTTCTGGCACAGGGCGAAATTACAGGCGGCTCAATGCCGCTGGGCTACACCGATCCAGTCCAGCCGCGCGGCCGGCACCAGGCCGTAATTGTAGAAATTGATGCCATCGACACCAGGCGCCAGCGCCGGCTTCACCTTCGCCGCAAGGGTGTCAGGCCCGGTCATTTCCGGGTAGAACAGCCGATAGCCGGCACCGAGGAATTTTTCCGCGCCGAGTGCTGCCCGACCAGCCACCATCAGGCTCGCGACACTCGCCGCCTGCATGTCGTAGGCGCACAGGATCGCTCCGTCACAGACCTTGCCGAGCGCCGCGAGATCGCAGCCGCCAAGCCAGCCGTCCTTCAAATCGATGACGACGACGCGCGTCGCCGGGTCGGCCACCTCGCGTAATTCCGCAACCAGGCTGGTCACCGGCTCGAACCGCCACAGGAGATAGGCGTGGAGTTCCGGCCAGCGTCGGAACGTCTCGAGGCCGCTCACCGGAAAATCCGGAAAACGCCGTTGCGGCACCGCGTGCTCGCAGGTTTCGGCAATCCATTGCCTGACGAGTTTGCGCGCCGGCTCGCCATCAACTCCCGCGCTCGCCGCGCGCGCAAGGCAGGACGGGCAGAAGCACAGTGACAGCAGAAAATCGTCTTCCGGCGTCAGCCCGACGCCGTCCTTCTCGTGATGGTATTCATGGGCAAAACCCATGAAGGATGGGCTTTCGAGTTCGATCCTGTCTGGCCGGTAGCTGTGCGAGATGTCGGCGACCAGCGCACGGACATAGGCGCGCGCATCGGGATGAGACGGGCAGAGATTGTAGTAATTGGCGTCGCCGAAGGCATTGCGGGTGACAGCCTGCGGATGCAGCATGCCGAGGCGGGTGTTGTGCAGGCAGACCGTCCAGCACGAAACGCCAAGCCCTCCGGCGTCGCGCCGGCGGATAAGGTTGCCAAGCACATCGCCACCCTCGGTGATCACGTCAGCCACCTTGGGCTGGATGGCGAGGCTTCCCCAGCGCGCCGCGGTCGGCTTGAAATAGATGGTGCCGTCCTCGGGAAAATAGGCTTTGCGGCGCTGGCTGCGCGGCTGCAGGAAGCGGCCGGCATGATAGGAGGTCGCGAGGCTGATCATGTTGAGCCCAGCGCGCTCGATAAGATCGCGTTCGACCGTCTCAAGGCCGAGATCCTGGATGTCCCAGGGATAAGTCCACATGGACAGTTGCTGCATCGAATATCCTCAGTCCTGATCTTGATATCGGCGCCCGGCCTGGCACGGCTTCATGGTTAGCCCTCGACCGGCTCAGCGACCTGCATCAGGCAGTCACCCGCCTCGCACATCGTGTGGAGCCGCCGCGACAGCACGATGCCGCTTTCGGCGAAATGCAGCGCCTCCTCGGCAACATCGAGCCGTTCGAGATCGTGATACCGGCCGGCCAGTTGTCCGGCGCTGACACTGTCGCCTAGCCTGACGGCGGGCTCAAACCAGCCGCGGCGGGTGGCGTAGACGCCCTGGCTGTGCCGGGACAGCGACAGCAGCCGTGTCGGCGCCGACGGCTTTTCGCCCGCGCCAAGAATCGGTGCGTCGACCACACCCAGTGCTACCATCAGACCGTCGATAGCACGGGCGGTGATCGCCATTGAATCGACCGTGGCGGTGCCACCGCCACCGAACTCGCCGCTGACACCGATGGCTCCGGCCCGGCGCGCCGCACCCATCGAGGTCGGCGAAGCTTGGCCGTTGTCGGCGACGAACCCGTAGGGCATGCCGAGCGTGCGCATCAGTTCCACCCCACGCCGATGACGCTCGGGATCGGCATGGCGTTCGACCAAGGCGGTCGGCAAATGCTCCATAGATGTGCCGCCCGAATGGATGTCGAAGATGACGTCGTGGCGAGGGAACAATTCCGTCTCGAGGAAATTGGCGAGCCGGCTGGTCGGCGTGCCCGAGGGGTCGCCTGGAAAGGCGCGGTTGAGATTGCCGCCGTCGAGCGGCGAGCAGCGTTTGGCGGCCATTACGGCCGGCGCGTTGGCCATCGGCATGATGGTGATGCGGCCCTTGATCCGCTGCGGATCGAGCCGGCGCACCAGCTTTGCCAGCGACAGCTCGCCCTCATATTCGTCACCGTGATTGCCGGCCATCAAAAGCAGCGACGGCCCTTCGCCGTTGCGGATGAGACAGATCGGCAACATGACGTGGAAATAGGGCGAACGGTCGATCGAGAACGGAATGCTGAGATGGCTCAGCGTCTTGCCGTCGCGGTCGAAGTCGAGCGTATGGCTGAGGCCAGTGTGCATTGTTCAGACCGCCGCGACCGCGGTGACCTCGATACGCAAATCCGGGTCGGCGAGACGCGCCTCGACGCAGGCGCGAGCCGGCAGGCGCGCAGGGTCGACCCAGGCGTCGTAAATGCCGTTCATGGCGTCGAAGTCGCCGATCTGCGGCAAGAAGATGTTGACCGCCACCAGCTTCGACTTGCTGCTGCCAGCCTCGACCAGCAGCGCCTCGACCTTGGCCAGCACGTCACTGGTCTGGCTCTCGATGCCGGCCTTGCGGTCGTCGGCCACCTGGCCGGCTATGTGCACGAGACCGCCATAGACCACCGCCTGCGACATGCGCGAGCCGGACTGAAAATACTTGATCATATCGGATCCTTTCGAGGTTCTCTTTTTGGGGGATCTGGTCAGCCGAACCATGTGGGGAAAGCGTGGCGGACGTAGCCGGTCGCGTCGACGCCGAAGATCACGCGATAGCGGTCGAGGCAGGTGCAGGGATGCGAGATGCCGAATTCGACGACGTCGCCGACGGCTATGTCGTCGCTCGGCGCAATCGACAGGAAGGCATGCTGATCGTTGAGCTTTATAACCTCGGCGCGCGTCGCCGGCATGGGCAACGGCTTGCCGGCACGAAAGACGGTGAGCAGCGTTGGAAAGCCCTGGTCGAACGACACGTCGCGCATGCCCATGCCGCAGATGACAAGGCCGGGTTCGGGACGCGACAGCACTTCGGCCCACAAGCGCAGCGCCGGCCGAAACGAATGTCGCGCTGAAGCGCTGATGCCGCCGATGGTAAAACCCTTGCGGGCATCGAGGGCGCCGAGCGATCGATCGTAAGTGCCATGGTCGTGGAAGAAGATGGCGCCGCTGCGCAGAACCAGCGTCGCATTGCTGTCGCTGAAAACCACCGGCGACAGTGCCGCGACCACCTTGTCGAAGAAGACCGAGCCGCCAGCGGTGACGATTAGCGGCGCGTTGCCGCCGACGCGGGCGCGCAGCCGCAGGAACATGTCGGCGGTCATGGCCAGCAAAGCGGATATCGCCTCGTCGGTGCGGCCGGGCTGGGGCTGGGCTGCCGCCCCTTCATAGGTCGCAACGCCGGCGATCAGCAGTCGCCCGCCGGCAACCATGATCGCATCGGCGATGGCCTCGGCTTGCGCGGTCGTGCGGGCGCCCGCCCTGCCCGCGCCGAGTTCGACCAGAACGCGCAAGGGCGGCAGTGCCGCATTGGCGCGCCAAGCCTCGGCAAGCGCGTTCACGGCGTCAACCGAGTCGGCAAAGACGAAGAGCTCGGCGTTCGGCCAGGCACCGGCAAGCACCGCCAGCCGGCTTGCGCCGCCCGATCCGCCGACTTCATTGGCGATGATCAGCCGTGTCAGGCCGGCCCTGAGCATCACTGTCGCTTGCCTGATATCGGCGACGGTGGTGCCCCATGCTCCGGTCTCGACCAGCGACCGGGCAAGGTCGGGCGCCATCGGCGTCTTGGCATGCGGTGCGATCGCAACCCCCTGTTCGCGCGCATAACGCAGGAACAGGTCGCGGTTGGTGGCAAAGGCCGCCTCGTCGAGGGTCAGTACCGGCAGCGCCATGCGTCCCTCGGCTGGATGCCAGTGCTCGGCTGCGACAAGGCTGCTGTCCAGCCCGGAAGTGCCGGGAGGCACGCCGCGGATGCGGTCGTCGAGCAGAAAACTTTCGCGCACGCCAAGCGAGACTGATGAGTTTTCAGTCATCCGATGCTAAGCCTTTCGCCGTCACGGAACCCAGCCGGGATCGATTGCCGATGCCGGTCACCGCATGAGAGAGACGCGTGCCAGAACCCTACTCCGGACCGATCATCGACGCCCATCATCATCTTTGGGATCTCGGCCTGGGACGGCATCCCTGGCTCGCCGACACGGCCGGCGAGCGCGGCGGCCTGGGCGCGCTTGGCCCGTTGCGCCAAGACTACCTTACGCAGGATTATGTGCGCGACGCCGGCAGGCACAATGTCGTCGCCACCGTGCATGTCGAAGCCGGCTGGGCGAGCGACGACTGCATCGGCGAGACGCGGTGGCTGGAGACACTCGACAAATCGCGGGGCGTCGCCGCGCGCTATGTCGTCCACGTGCCGCTCGCCGACCGCCAGGCGCGGGCTTTGATCGAGGCGCAGGCGGCCTTCGAACGTGTCGTCGGTGTGCGCGACATACTGAGTTGGGATCCGGACCCGGCCCGCCGCTTCGCGACCCGCGACGGCACCATGGACGATCCGGCTTGGCGCGCCGGCCTTGCCCTGCTTGGCCAATACAGGCTCGCCTTCGACCTGATGGTGTTTCCGCGCCAACTCGCCGACGCGGTGCGGCTTGCAGCCGCCTTCCCCGACCAGCAGTTCGTTCTCAATCACTGCGGCAGCCCGATCGATCGTGACGCTGAGGGAATGCGCAGATGGCGCGACGGTCTGCAGCTGTTGTCGGAGCACGACAACGTCGCCATCAAGATATCGGATCTGGTCGCCTACGATCATGACTGGACGCTCGACAGTTTGAAACCGGTCGTCCTGCATTGCATCGACTGTTTCGGCACCGGGCGCGCCATGTTCGGCAGCGACTTTCCGGTCGCCGGCCTGCATGCATCGTTCGACGACATATACGATGGCTTCAAAACCATAGCGGTGGACTTTTCCGCAGACGAACAGACGGCGCTGTTCTACGGCAACGCAAGGCGCATCTACCGGCTGGATGATGTGTCATCGGCGCGCCTGCTCCCGGCCTGAGAGAAGCAGCAGGCCCAGGATCAGCGAGCCGAACAGGATGCTGCGCCAACCGGGCGATGCGTTGACGACGGTGATCAGCGCGGTGATGGTGACCAGCAGGATGGCGCCCGGAATGGTGCCGGCATAGGTGCCGCGTCCGCCGAGGATCGAGGTGCCGCCGAGCACCACGGCGGCAATCGAGGCGAGCAGGTAGGGATCGCCGATCCCGACATAGCCTTGTCCGTTCATGCCGAGGACCAGCACGCCGGCAAGTCCCGAACAGAAGCCGCTGATGCCGTAGACCGTGAGCGTCGTGGATGTGACCGGAACCCCTGATAGTGCCGCGGCCAGCGGATTGGCGCCCATGGCGAAGATCCGGGCGCCGAGGGATGTCGCATGCATCGCCGTCAGCACGATGACGGAGACGACCACCCACAACAGCACGCCGGCCGGAATGCCGGCCGGCCGCGCATTGCCGAGCCAGTGCACCAGCGGGTTCTCGGCGGTCACCGCACTGCCGCCGGCGACGATGATCAGCAGACCTTGCAGGAATGTCGCCATGGCCAATGTCATGATCATCGGGTGGACGCGCAGCAGCGCGACGCCCAGCCCGTTGACCAGGCCAATTGCCGTCGTCAGTGCAAGAATGGCAAGGATGGCGGTGATGCCGGTCGGATCCGCCTGCCACGACAGCAGTGGCAGGCTGACGGCGCTGACCGTGACGATGGCCGCAACCGAAAGATCGATGCCGCCGGCGATCACCACGAAGGTCTGCCCCGCCGCAACCAGGCCGATGACGGCGCCGAGCTCGATCAGATAGCGCAAATGGCCGTAGGCGCCGAAGCCGCGCGAAACGAAGCTCGCCACGATCCAGACCGCGGCAACGATGGCAACGGTCAGGAACGGCCGGCTGCGCAGGACCGTCAAGGCGCGTCTGCCGCCCGCGCTTTCAATCCATGCCGTCATTGCTGCACCTTGCGGAATTGCGGGACGGCGACCGCGCCGATGATGATGAGGCCCTGGGCGACATACTGGGCGACCGGCGTGAAGCCGAGGAAGAACATGACGCTGATCATCAGGCTGAGCAGCAGGCTGCCGGCAAGCGCGCCGCGCATAGTGCCCTGTCCGCCAAGGAAGCCGATGCCGCCGAGCACGGCGGCGGCAATCGAATTCAGCGTAAAGGCGGCACCGATGACCGGATCGCCCGAACCCGTTTGCGCGGCGACGAACAGGCCGGCGCCCGTGGAGAGCAGACCGCTGATCGCATAGGCCGCGATGCGCGCGCCATCGACCGGCACGCCGGAGCGATAGGCGCCGACCGGATTCTCGCCGGCGGCATAGAGGCTCAAGCCAAGTGGCGTGGCGAGATAGAGTTTCCATAGCGCAACGATGAGCAGCAGGAGCGCGAATGCCGCCGGCGTGTTGCCGGCAAGCAGATCGGACAGCCACGCTGGAATGGCGCCGCCGGGCCGCGGCAGGATGAGCAGCGCCGCACCGCCGATGATGAAGGAACCGGCGAGCGTCACCACGATCGCCGGCAGGCGAAGCCGCACCACGATGAAGCCGGTCGTCGCCCCAATGCCGAGGCCGGTCAGCGCCACCGCGGCGGTGCCGCCGGCGACGCCCAGCGGCCCCGCCATCGTCGTCGCTGCGATGACCGCGCCCAGGCTGACCGTGGCGCCGATGGCCAGGCTGATGCCGCCGGAGAGCATCAGGATCGCCTGCGCCATGGCGACCAGCGCCAGCGGAAACCAGCTCTGGGTGAATTTGGCGAAGCCTGCAGCCGTGAAGAGGCCGGGAAAGAGGATGCCATAGGCGACGAGAAACACCAGGACGACGGCGAACAGGCTGCGCACGCCGACATTGCGGCGCAACTGGACCGGCCAGTAGAGCGCGCCGCTCTGGTTTGCGGAGGAAGGTGTGTTCATGCCGCAACCTTCCGCTGTCCGGCGCCCATGGCGGCGGAGACGATGGCTTCCTCGCTGAGCGCCCCGCGCGCCAGCATGGCGACGATGCGGCCTTCGCGGACCACGGCGACACGGTCGCAAAGATGCACCAGTTCGGGCGTGTCGGAGCTGAGCAGCACGATCGCCTTGCCGGCAGCAGCGAAGTTGCGAAGCATATGATAGATTTCACGCTTGGTTTCGACGTCGACGCCGCGCGTCGGATCGTTGAGAAGAAGCACGAGCGGGTCGTGCGGCATCCATTTCGCCAGCGCCACCTTCTGCTGATTGCCGCCCGACAGGGCCTGCGCCGACCGGTCGAGGTCGCCCTTGATGCCGAGCTGGGCGGCAAGACCTCTGGCGATTTCGCGCTCGGCGCGGCGGCTGCGCAGCTTCAGCGCCGGCACCCGCGCAAAGGCAGGCAGCATCATGTTGGTGATGATGGGATGGATCAGATGCAGGCCTTCACGCTTGCGGTCGGCCGGCACATAGGCCAGCCCGAGCGCGTTGGCCTTCGGCACGCCGCCTGGCAAACCTGAGGCACCGTTGACGGTCGCTGATGCCGTCCGCGCCGGAATGGCGCCGTAGAGGCCGAGCAGCAGATCCTCCTGCCCTTGCCCGACCAGGCCGCCGATGCCGAGCACCTCGCCTGTCCTGATATCGAGATCGACGTCACGCATCAGACCGGCTGAAAAATTGCGAACCGAGATGGCGTTGGCAGGCGAAGCTGAAGGCTGCCATCGCGGAAAGAGGTCACCCGGGTCGCGGCCGACCATCAGCCGCACCAGCCCGGCGGCATCGGTTCCTTCCAGGGTACGATCCGCCGTGCAGGTGCCGTCCTTCAGAACGGTGACATGCTGGCATAGCGACATGACTTCGTTCAGCCGATGCGAGATGTAGAGGATGGCGATGCCCTCGCCGCGAAGCCGCTTCAGCAGATCGGTCAGGATTTTCGTTTCGGTTGCCGAAAGTGACGAGGTGGGTTCATCAAGAATGAGCACGCGCGGCCGGCGGTAAAGTGCCTTGGCGATCTCCACCATCTGCCGGCGGCCGAGCGACAGATGTCCGACCGGCGTCGACAGTGGTTCGTGAAGGCCGACGAGGTCGCACGCGGCCTTGGCCCGGGCGGCGAGTTCGGGGTAGTCGACCAGGCCGAAACGGCGTGGATAGGCGCCAAGGCCAATGTTTTCGGCGATGGAAAGGCTGGCCGTCAGGCTGAGTTCCTGCTGGACGACGGCGATCCCGGCCTGTCGCGCAATGGCGGGAGTCATGCGTGAGACCGCGCGTCCATCGACCTCGATCGTCCCGCTATCCGGACGCAAGGCGCCGGACAAAAGGTTGATCAAGGTCGACTTTCCGGCACCGTTCTCGCCGAGCAGCGCATGCACGCGGCCCGGCTGGAGAGCGATGGAAACGTCGCGCAGGACGGGGTTGCCGAAGAAAGACTTCGACACCCCCCGCGCGGCAAGAAGCGGAGCCGTGATCTGCAATTTATGCGGCCTTTCCGGCTTACTTTTGAGCCAGCAGCTTCTTGAACAGTTCCTCATCGTAAGGCGAATAGATATAACCGTCAGCCGGGAAATCCTTCGCCCGGGCGAGGTATTCGTCGATGTTGGAATTGTCGATCACCGGCAGCGGGATCTTGACGAAAGCCGGCACATCCGTGCCTTCCAGCGCCTGGACGGCGGTGTAGGTGGCGAAGGCGCCGAGCCAGTTCGGCTGCATCGTCGCCCAGCTCTTCAAGCCTTTTTCCTTCCAGAGTTCGAGGAACTGACGGGCGTTCTCGCCGGTGATCGGCACCTGTTCGCGGCCCTGCTTGTCGAGGGCGAGCACGGCACCGGCCGACAGCGCGCCGCCGAGCGACAAGATGCCGTCGATCTCGGGGTTGGCGAAGAGCAGACTGGTTACGGCTTCCTGGGCAGGGGCGACATTGTAAGGCGTGTTGGTCTCGGCAAGGACCGTCACGTCGGGATGAGCCTTGAGCTCGGCGTCGGCGCCTTTGCGCCTGTCGTCGCTGACCGAGACGCCGGCCGGGCCGTTGAGGATCAGAATCTTGCCCTTGCCGCCGATGGCGTCGATCAGGAACTTGGCCGCCTGGTCGCCCCATTGGGAAGAATCGGTATTGACCTTGGCCGTGACCTGATCGGTATCGACGAGGCTGTCGAAGTTGATGATGGCGATGCCCTTGGCGCAGGCGTCGGCCAGCACACGGGCCGGCGCCGTCGACGAGCCGGCAATCAGGATGATGGCATCGACGTTGGAATCGATCATCGACTGGATCTGCTGGATCTGGACGTTGGCATCGCCCTGGGCGTCGGTCACGACGAGCTTGTCGACAAGACCCTGCTTCTTCAGGGTCTCGACTTCGGCTTCGATCGTACCTTGCGTCTGCTTCATCCAGGTCGGCACGGAATAGATGTTGGCCCAGCCGATCGTGTACGGCGCCTTGCGGTCGCCCTTGATGCAGTTGGCGGCGGCGTTGGCCTGCGAACCGGCGCCGAGGCTCAGCACGAGACCGAGGCAAAGGGCGCTGGCGGATGCGAAAAACGACGATTTCATCATGACTGTTCCCTTCAGAGGTTGTGGCTCGACGTGCGGAATCGGGACGAGGAAACCCATCGGTTGCCGAGCTCGGAAACCGTCTGTTCTCGTCGGGACTTTCTGCGTCAGGCTCGTTAGTTTGTCTGGTATTTCAGACATCCTGTCTGTATATCAGACAAATGGGATGCTAGACCGAGCCTTGACATCTTTCAAGTGTCTTGGGACGAGGACCGAAATGATTCTTGAATGGACGCGGCTGAGATGAGCGACGGGGCTACCGATCTGATCGAAAAGGCAGCCGGCGGGGAGCCGCGCAGTGGCGAACGACGACGCGGCATCGACCGCGTCATCATGCTGCTCGAGGCTTTGCTGCGGCACCGCGCGCCGATGCGCGTCGGCGACATGGCCAAGATGATCGGCGCACCGCGTTCGACCACCTACGAAATCGTCAACAGCCTGCTTGACGCCGAAATGCTCGAAAACGTCGGCGGTGAAGGCTACGTCTATTTCGGGCGCGCGATGCATCTGTTCGGCTGGGCCTATTCGCATCACAACGCCCACTACCGGCGCATCATCGAGACCCTGGACAGGCTGGCCGCGGAGACAGGCGAGACGGTGCAGCTGTGCGGTTTGCGCGGCAACAAATATATCGTTCTGGATTGCCGGGACTCGCCCGGCCCGTTCCGGATTTCAAGCGATGTCGGGGTCGAGGTGCCGATCCCGTGGACGGCATCGGGACGACTGCTGCTCGGCCACATGAACGAGGATGAGTTGAGAGACTTCATCCCCGCCGGCGACTACAGGCTTCCCGACGGCCGCATCATTGCGCCAGCCGAGTTCTTCGCCGATGTCGCCACGGCGCACCGCCAAGGTTACAGCGAGACCACCGCACTGGCCGACCGTTTCACCTGGTGCATGGCCGCGCCGATCCAGGACGGCCATGGCGCCATCAACAGGACCTTGTGTTTCGTGTTGCCTGTCGACACGCCTGAAGCGCGGCGCAGCGACCTGCTTGCGCTGTTGCGCGAGCGCGCCCGCGGATTGTCGCTGGCAGGAGGCTGACGATCAGCCGTCGCGCGTCTGGTCTTTCATGTGCTCGCGGCTACCAGGGGCCTCACATCTCAGCGTGAGTTTCCGTCATAAGCCTATCGAACACCCGCTTCAGAAGCTTCGTTCGCGCTTTCGCTGCGGCAATCGCGATAGAGTCTTCAATAGAAGTCTCAAGCACGCCGAAGGCTGTCCATCGGTGAAGGACGAGTGCAGGACGCGTCGGATCGCGAAATGTCAGCCTCGCACCAATCCAGACATACAAGTTGGTCGCCAGGAATTTGGCTCCGTTTCTATGCCTTCCGCTCAACCAGCATGTAGCCGACCCCGCGGACCGTCTGAATGTTGGCTGACGCATCTGGTCCGAGCTTGGCCCGGAGATAGCGAATGTACACCTCCACGATCTTAGTCCCGGGATCGAAGCTGTAGGACCAGACATTGTTGAGGATGCGCTGGCGGCTAACCACCTTTCCCGCATTAAGCATCAGGAAGTGCAGAAGGTCGAATTCACGGGTGAGGCGGATTTCCCTGCCGCCATCCGTCAAGCGGCGAGCGCTCGTGTCAAGGTTGAGGCCGCCGATTCGAAGCGACTGCTCCTCCCCTGTTCCCGGACGGCGTCGGCGCAGGGCCTCAATCCTGGCCACCAGTTCATCAAAGGCAAACGGTTTGGTCAGGTAATCATCGGCACCGCCCTTGAGCCCATCCACGCGATCCTGAATTGTCTCTTTGGCCGTCAGCATCAGGATGAGGACCGGCCACTCTTCCGATCGAACGATCCGGCACAGCTCAAGACCATCCAGGTAGGGGAGCAGGCGGTCCAGGATCACGAGATCGAACGGATCCGTGCGAATGAGGGCCAGTCCCTCGCGACCGTCCTCCGCGACACTCACGTGAAAGCCTTCTGCCTCCAGCCCTCGGCGAAGGAAATCGGAACACGCCGGTCGTCTTCAACGATCAGGATTCGAATCATCGGTGTGTTGTACCAGCGGGAGTTTGATTCTGAGGAGAGTTCCCGAAGGCTCAGTGCACACGAATTTACGCCAGAATACGACCCTTTTCGCCACGTTTCGATCTCTCAGTGCACACGGAGCGCACACGAAAAAATGGCCACCTACACAAAGCTCTCGTCCGGTTCCTGGCGGGTCCAAGTCCGTCGCAAAGGTCGCTATCTCAGCGAGACGTTCCTGCGCCGAGACGACGCACGGCGCTAGGCAACCGAAACCGACCGCCAAGTCGATCGCGGCGAGACGCCGACCAAGTCCCGTATAGCGCGCCTGAAAACCTTCGGCGAACTCATCGATCTTCATATCGACGACATGTGCGATGTAGGCAAGTCCCCTCGCCGCTCCAAGGCCGCAGCCCTCGATATGCTCCAAAGACATCTGGGGAAGTGCAACATCGCAGCCCTTGATCGCGAACGGCTCATTCGTTTTGGTCGCGACCGGGCCGACCAAGGCGCCGGACCGATGACTCTCGGTATCGACATCGGCTTTGTAAAACTCATTCTGGCTCATGCCGCTGCAGTTCACTGCCTGCCCGTCAAGGTCGAACCAGTCGATCTCGCGCGTATCGCCCTCAAGAGACTTGGCCTCGCTGGGAAAGGCCATCAGCGCGACAGGCGGCCGACGTAGGATGAACTCGACAGGCTCATCGGTCACTTCGATGCAAACGCTCGTCAAATTGCACCGGTTAGCCAGATCATACGTTTCGCCGTCGCAACCGCGATGCGCCAGGAGGAGATCTGCAAGGTGCGTTGGTCCGACCTGGAATCTCGCACGCGGATGCTTCTTATCCGTGACCGGAAAGACCCTCGGAACAAGAACGGCAACAATCAGCGTACACCGCTATTTGCCGCAACCGGATACGATGCATGGGCCATTGTCGAGGATCAGCGGGCAAAGCGTAGCAACGACGATGATCGCATTTTCCCATTCAATCATAGGTCAGTCGGCACCGCCTTCCGTCGGGGATGCACTGACCTGAGCATCCACGACCTACATTTTCATGATTTGCGGCACGAAGGAACGAGTCGGCTTTTCGAGGCCGGATTCACGATCGAACAAGTTGCGCTGGTAACTGGGCACAAGGACTGGAAAATGTTGAAGCGCTACACCCATCTGAAGCCGGAGGCTCTCCACGCGCTGTTGGCAGCGCGCGCCGCATAGATGTGAGTGTCAAAAGGTTCTTCACGATAGAACAAGTCGCTTTGGTCACGGAGCACAAGGATTGGAAGATGTTGCGTCGATATACGCATATCAAGCCGGAAACCCTGCACACGATCCGAGTTGCGAGGGCAGCCTAGTGAGAGGCGAGATCGAATACGGCCGCCGGATCGCTGGGCATAATAAAATCCACCAATGGTCTTAGGAATGCCAGCGTCACCAACCCGCATCAGCGTGGCGAAGTTGTCGGCGATGAACTTGCGTTGCTCGGAGAGGTTGGCTAGCTGTAAGCGGCTATCGCCTCGAGCGATACATTCAATGCGCTGGAAAAGGTCCTGCCCTTCTGCCAAATCGCCACGTAGTGATAGAGCGCGGACGGTTCCACTGGCCGTATTCCCAGGTGAAACGCCGCGTATTCACGCGCAATGATCTCATTGGTTATCGAAATGCCTAAGTCACGAGCTTTCGGGGCGAACTGTCTCCACCGAGAGCGATCCGCCTGGAAGCGGCCGCAGCAGTTCAGCCTCAGGCTTTGTCAGGTTGATCCAGGCCGCCCAATTCTCCGGCTGAAGGACCACAACCTGCCGATTGTGATACGGCGCGACATCCGGTCCGGGATCGGTCGTCAGCATGGTGAAGGTGGGCGGCTTGTTGCCGACTGCCTCACGCCAAAGCCCCGCGACAGCCATGAACGGCGAGCCGTTGAGCGTGAAGCGATGTTTCGCTTTCGGATATTTCGTGCCTGTGAACTCAGTTATGTGGACATGCAACATTTTTTTGACGCCTACGGTTGAGTGAGGTTCGCCGTGCGAAGCCATTCAAAACGAGCGCAGCACGGCGGACCTCATCCTGAGGAATTTCTGCTTTCGACACCTCTGCTGCCTTTGCGGCACACAACGGTAAGGCGCAGCTATGACCCTGATCTGCCCTTCATCAGCCTATTTAGCTGCCCGATAGCTGACATTCGCAGCAACCAGCGCTGATGACCCGATCCGGACATCGATCTGCGCGTCAATTCAGTGACAAACGCGCCATCGTCTGCGATGAAACGAGCCGGCAGCCGCCTATTCGACTTGGGGGCGCGCTAGCTGTGAGCTTTCAGAGGGTTGTCCATTCGGATCGGACCGAGGAGACTGGAGTTACCAAGCTGCAGCACTCACCGGAGGATCCGAATGAACATCCACAAGAATGCCCGTCTCACGCCTTTGCGTCGAGAGGAGATGGCGCTTTCGGTGATAGAAGGCGCTTTTTCCCAAGCCCATGCGGCGCGCGTCTACGGCGTGTCGGCCAAGATCGTGGCGCGTTGGGTCGAGCGCTATAAGGCCGAAGGGCGTGCCGGCATGGTCGACCGTTCCTCGCGGCCCGCCCATATGCCACAGGCCACCGCTGTGTCGATCGCCGAGCGCATCGTGGCGCTGCGGCGGCAACGTTGGACCGGCAAGCACATCGCCCATGAGGTCGGCGTCTCGCCCGCCACCGTCAGCCGGGTTCTCAAGCGTGCCGGACTGTCGCGGCTGAGCGACATCGAGCCGGCCGAACCGGTCCGTCGCTACGAGCGCGAGCATCCCGGCGAGATGATCCATATCGACATCAAGAAACTCGGCCGCTTCAGCCAGGTCGGCCATCGCATCACCGGCGATCCGCAAAAGGGCAAGTCCCGTGGCGCCGGCTGGGAGTTCGTCCATGTCTGCATCGACGACGCGTCCCGCATCGCCTTCTCGCAGATACTGCCCGACGAGAAAAAGGAGAGCGCCGTCGCCTTCCTCAAGGCGGCGGTCGCCTATTACGCCAGCCTCGGCGTTTCGATAGCCCGCGTCATGACCGACAACGGCTCCTGCTACAGATCGAAGGCCTTCGCCAAGGCCTGCCGCGATCTCGGCCTCAAGCATGTCAGGACAAGGCCCTATACGCCCAAGACCAACGGCAAGGCCGAGCGCTTCATCCAGACGGCGCTGCGCGAATGGGCCTACGCCATCGCCTACCCGACATCAAATCACCGCGCCGCCGAACTGCCTGTCTGCCTGCACAGATACAATTGGCATCGCGCACACGGCAGCCTAAAATCAAAACCACCCATCAGTCGCCTCGCCCTAACCGAGGACAACCTGTTGAGGCTCCACAGCTAGCTCATATAGGTCGCCGCGCGGATAGTCTCTCCGGCCGGATACTATGACCCCTGCGCGATGTTTGACTTCGGAAATTAACTGTTCCGCAAGTTGGACGTTGACGCTTCCTCTCCGGTAGAGTTAACAATCCCCTAATATAGCGTCGATCAAAATAGCTCTCGACAGGCAACAACGAGTTGGACGACGCTATTGGGGCTGGGGAAACACAGCGCGGCGATCGATGTCGCCGCAGCCATCACCATTGAGCCACCACCTGTCTGTGAACGGCCATGCTGATGCTGGCTGCTCGTAGGCGGTACGTTGGGCGGCTCCCTGGACGACGCTGACAATCCACTCCCTGCTGGAATTCGCCTGCCGATCGCACAACAATTTCGGCAGAAAGCAGTCAGTACGGTCGATAAACAGATGTTGGGCGTCTGTTCTTAAACATGGGGGTTGAAATGGCTACGCAGATCTCGGACGCTGGTGGAACCTCGACGTCGTTTTCCAATACGCCGCAGGCGAAGGATGACGTTTTCAATTACACCGAGGATAATGTCGTCATCGTTTCCGCGTCTCAGTCCATCATCCTGCTGGACGTGATGGTGAATGATCTGGGCGGAGCCTCGAAGACCCTCTATTCGGTGGACGACGGGACTTCCCTGTCGACTTCGACCAAGCAATACGCGCCGATCGACCTGACGACCGCGGATGTTCAAGCGACTGGCATCTCAGCCTGGGAAGACATCGGCGGCGGGGTCCGCATCCGCATCAACAACGGCAAGGTCGAGATGGACCTCGGCCAGTATCTGACGCAGCATGGCTTCTCCAGCCTGCAGGCGCTGGGCACGGGCGACCATATCAATGAGACCTTCACCTATGCGATCAAGCTCGGCAACGGAACGTTGAGCTGGGCCAGCGTATCCGTCAACATTCAGGGCACCAATGACGGAGCGACGATCACCGCGGCCACCGCAGGCGCCGACCAAGACGTGGTGGAGGCCGGTGGCGTCGCCAATGGCACGCTGAACGATCCCAACGCGCATGGACAGGTGATCCTTACCGACGTCGATGCCGGCCAGAACCATTTCCAGACCCCGCCAAGTCTTCAGGGCAGTTACGGAACCTTCGCCTTCGACACCTCGACCGGTGTATGGACCTACGCGCTGAACCAGGCGCTTACCGACCCGCTGACGCAAGGCCAGCATGTGACCGATACCCTCCATGTGACGTCGGCGGATGGAACCGCCAGCTACGATATCGTCGTCAATATTACCGGCACCAACGACGCCGCCGTGCTGTCGGCCGATGTCGCCAACCTGACCGAAGCCAACGCGGCGGCGGCGATCTCGACCTCCGGC
>NZ_JAMYLA010000071.1:0-28193 GCF_040317725.1 Mesorhizobium sp. M1396
GCGTCCGTCAGTACAAATCGCGCCATTCAAAGCTTGAATCACAATCAGGCTCAAAGTGGAATCCTGAATCTCAACAGGCCCTAGGCTGGCCCAACACAAATCAGATTGTTTCGGCGCCAGCCAATTCTATTGTGCAGTGCAATGACATCAGACACGTCAACAGCGCTGCGTTTCACCTTCGCCGGCATGGTTGCCATGGCCGTCGCAATGGGCATCGGCCGCTTCGTCTACACGCCGATCCTGCCCGGCATGATGCAGGAACTGCATCTGTCGCCGGCCGATGCCGGATGGATCGCCTCCGCCAACTATCTCGGTTATCTCATTGGCGCGTTGGCGGCGGCGGGCGGCTGGGCGCATGGGCGTGAGCGCCTGCTGATGCTGGTGGGGCTCGGCGCCAGTGCGGTCCTTGCCGCGTTGATGGGGCTGACCGATATGATGGCCGCCTTTCTCGTTGTCCGCTTTCTGGCCGGCCTGGCCAGCGCCTTCGTCATGGTGTTCATGGCCAGCATCGTTTTCAG
The DNA here is from genome assembly GCF_040317725.1 of Mesorhizobium sp. M1396. Lineage (NCBI taxonomy): Bacteria > Pseudomonadati > Pseudomonadota > Alphaproteobacteria > Hyphomicrobiales > Phyllobacteriaceae > Mesorhizobium > Mesorhizobium sp. M1396. The sequence goes on from NZ_JAMYLA010000071.1 coordinate 519, forward strand.
CCATATCGCGGCTGCCGGTCGCGGCGACCTGCAGGCGTTGCATTTCGGCGGCGTCGGCCTCGGCATCGCAATCTCCGCGGCGATGATGGCGGTGCTGGTCACCGAACATGCCGGTTGGGCGGCGGGCTGGCTGTGGTCGGCGGCAATCTCGGCTTGCGGTTTCGTATTTGTGGCGTTGATGGTCGACGAGGGTCCGCTCACCAATGGCGAAGTCGCCCGCGAGCCGGCACTGCGGATGGACCGGTCGTTGATCAAGGTCATCATTGCCTACGGCCTGTTCGGCTTCGGCTACGTGGTGACGGCGACGTTCCTGGTCGCCATCGTTCGGCAAGGCGGCGGCAGCCGGGTCTTCGAGACCATGGTGTGGATGGTCGCCGGCCTTGCCGGCTTTCCCTCGACCTGGCTCTGGCAGAAGATCGCCGCTCGGACCGGCCTCTATGCCGCCTATGCGCTGGCATGCATCATCGAAGTTGTCGGCGTCACCGCCAGCGTCGCCATCGGCGGACGTACCGGGCCGTTGCTCGGCGGCATGCTGCTCGGCGGCACCTTCATAGCCATCACCGCATTTGGCCTCCAGGCCGCCAGACAGCTTGCACCGCAGGCGCCGCGGCGGATCTTTGCCCTGATGACGGCTGCGTTCGGCGTAGGCCAGATCATCGGCCCGATCGCCGCCGGGCTGCTGGCGCAAATGTCCGGCGATTTCTTCCTCGCCTCGATCGCCGCCGCCATCATGCTGGTCGTCTCCGGCGGCCTCACATGGTCGGCTGCGCCAAAATCGCCATGATTGTGGGGTTGCTCGGTGCGGGCATCGGGCACGGGCATTTTCTTTCCAGCTAATGTGTGACTTTATGCCCGCCGTAGCCAGCTGATTTGCGCCTAGATTGAGGAATTCCCCACAGTGTTCGTATCCTTTTTCCCGCAGCCGAAGCTTTTTTTCTCTTCGGCCGCCGTCTGGAGCCTTGCGGCGATCCTGTTCTGGTTTTTCGGTGGTGAGCAACTGGGCGCCGTTTTCGGATTGCCGCCCGCCATGGCCGGCGCGCCGCCCATTATCGGCATCGCCATTCTCATGTCGCCGCCGTTTCTATGGTTTTATCTCTATTTCGCGTTCTGCGTGGCCGTCTTCTATGCGTTCTGGAGCTGGTATTCGCCGCATCCATGGCAACGCTGGTCGATCCTGATGACCTCAGTCATCCTGTTCTTCATCTATTTCAATGTGCAGGTCAGTGTCGCCGTCAACGCCTGGTACGGGCCATTCTTCGACTATGTGCAGGGACTGATGTCGGGGACCGGAAAGTCGACCAACGCCGAATTTTATATCGGATTGGCAGATTTTTCGTGGCTCGCGTTGATCGGCATGAACGTGCAGGTGGTCAATGCCTTCATCGTCAGCCACTGGATCTTCCGCTGGCGCACGGCGATGAACAACTACTTCGTAGAGAATTGGAGCAGGCTACGCCATATCGAGGGTGCCTCGCAGCGTATTCAGGAAGACACGATGCGGTTCTCGCAGATCATGGAGGATCTCGGCTCCAGCTTTGTCCAGTCGATCATGACGTTGATCGCATTTCTGCCGGTCATGATCCAGTTGCAGGCCCATATCACCGAGTTGCCGATTATCGGCGCGATCCCGCAGCCATTGGTTGTCGCGGCCCTTGCCTGGTGTCTGTTCGGAACGATCTCGGTCATGATTGCCGGCTTGAAGCTTCCGGGATTGCAGTTCCGCAACCAGCGCGTCGAGGCCGCCTATCGCAAGGAACTCGTCTACGGCGAGGATCACGCAGACAGGGCTCAGCCAGCTACCACTGCCGAGCTGTTCGCGAACGTTCGTCACAATTATTTCAGGCTCTATTTCCACTACATTTATTTCAACGTCGTCCGTTACACATACCTGCAGGCCGACAACATTTTCTCGCTGCTGATCCTGGGTCCGTCGCTGGTTGCACACAAGATAACGTTCGGCGCGCTGAACCAGATTTCGAATGCATTCGGTAAAGTGACGGGTTCTTTGCAGTTTCTGCTCACGTCCTGGTCGACCATTGTCGAGCTGCAATCGGTCCACAAACGCCTGCGCGCCTTCGAGGCGACCCTGCTCGGCGAGCCGCTGCCGGACATCGACCAGCGCTATCTGGCAAAACAGGGCGTGGAAGATCCGGCCTAAAGGCCAGGTTGGAAATCGAACCGGGTTGGCGGCTCAGCCGCCAACCGACGCTTGCTTCTGGGCAGCATCCTGGCGCGAGACATAGTCACGAAAACTGATGCACTCGACATCGGCCTTGACGCAGACCTCGCCGGCAAAGCGCTCCAGCGCGTTCCAGTAGGCGCCGTCATTCATCAGCGTGAAGTGGAAGCCGAGTTCCAGCGGAAGGCGCTTATCCGCATACTGCTTGTCGAAGGCGGCGCGGAAGGCATCATAGGTGCGGTTCGCGAACTCGTCCGCCATGCTTGGCCGCTCGAAGCCGCCGGAATGCCTGACATAGAGGTTGTAGTCCATGGCGATCACCGGCCGTAAGTTCGGTCCCTCCGGAATCTGCGGCAGCGAAAACTGCATGATGCCGTTGCCGGCCGTCGGTCGGGTAGGGCCCTGCGAGACGCCGCTGGCGTCGAACTGATAGCCGGCCGCCGGCAGCGCCTCGTAGAGGGCCTTGTTCGCCGACAGATACGGCGCGCGAAAACCGGCCACCGCATGCCGCGCGAAATCGCGCCAGCCCTCGGGTTCGGGCGCAATTCCGTTGATCGCATAGGCGTTCTCGAGAATGTGCTCGAACGAACTGAACTCTTTCAGCCAGTCGGCCTTGCTCCAATCCTTGCCGTCGAAATGGCCGCAGCCATGGCTGGCGATATCGTGGCCTTCATGCGCGGCAAGGCCGATCTGTTCGAGCCGCTCGGTGACTTCCTGCTTCGAGGCGGCAAAGCCGATATTGGATTTGCCGGCGCTTTTGCCGGGTGCGTCGTATTGCTTGCGTGTTTCCGGCGACAGCAGGAAGACGCAGGAGAGAAAATAGGTGAAGTGCGCGCCGGTGCGCTGCGCCAGTGCCCGGCTACGCTTCCACTGCGAAATGTCGCGGGCGCTGTCGAACGAGATGATGACGGCCTGCTTGGGCTTTGCCGGTATTGGTGGCGCGGGCGGATCGGCCAAAGCCCCGCCGGCAGTGGCGAGCGAGGCGAGGGAAAACGCAACAGCGCGAAACGGACGAAGCATAGGCAATCGGATCTGCACTCTTCTGATCTGCATTCTGGGGGACGTCTGGAAGCCGGCTATCCCCGAAATGTGGCGTGGGTGCGATCGGCCTTTTCGGCTGCTTGCCTCGGGAATAGGCGATTTTCCGGTTGAACCCCTTCCATGCCGACAAAATTTCGCTAAAACGCGGGCTGACAAAGGCCCGACCGGGCAGGAATGGTTTTGATCGATGTCCGACGACAGTTTTATCCGTGAAGTCAACGACGAGATGCGTCGCGACCAGGCGCATGCGCTGTGGGACCGTTTTGGTCCCGCGTTGCTTGTCCTCGCGATCCTCGTGGTGCTCGGCACCGCCGCTTTCGTCGGTTATCGCTATTGGGACGAGACGCGCGCCAACCGCTCCGGCGATGCGTTCTCGCAGGCGCTGAAGCTTGCCAATGACGGCAAGAACGACGAAGCGCTGACCGCGCTCGATCAATTGGAGGAGGATGGCTACGGCGCCTATCCGTTGCTCGCGCGCATGCGCGGCGCAACCGTCAAGGCCGACAAGGGCGACGTCGCCGCCGCCGTCAAGGATTTCGACGATGTCGCCGCCGACACCGCCATTCCCCAGGGCATTCGCGACATGGCGCGCCTCAGGGCAGCACTCCTGCTTGTCGACCATGGCTCCTTCGCTGACGTCTCCAGCCGTGTCGAGGCTCTTACATCGGACACCAACACGCTGCGCCATACGGCGCGCGAGGCACTCGGCCTTTCCGCCTGGAAGGAAGGCAAGACCCAGGACGCGCTAAAGCTGTTCGACCAGATCGCCGCCGATGACGGCGCGCCGCGCAACACCCGCGAGCGTGCAACGTTGATGTCCGAACTGATCCGCGGGTCGGGCAGTGCGTCGTGACCTTCAAAGTTGCCATCATCGGCAGACCTAACGTCGGCAAATCGACTCTTTTCAATCGGCTGGTGGGAAGGAAGCTGGCGCTTGTCGACGACACGCCGGGCGTCACCCGCGACCGTCGCGTCCATGCCGCCAAGCTCTACGACCTGCATTTCGACGTCATCGACACCGCCGGCTTCGAGGATGCGGGCGCCTCGACCTTGCCCGGCCGCATGCGCGCGCAGACCGAGATTGCCATCCGCGAGGCCGACCTGATCTTCTTCACCATCGACGCCAAGTCCGGCCTGTTGCCCGACGACAGGACCTTTGCCGAGATCGTGCGCAAGTCCGGCAAGCCGGTGGTGCTGGTCGCCAACAAGGCCGAGGCGAAGGGCGCCCAGGGCGGCATGCTGGAGGCCTGGGAGCTCGGCCTTGGCGAGCCGATCCCGGTTTCGGCGGAACATGGCCAGGGCATGCCCGATTTGCGCGACGCCGTGATCGGCGCGCTCGGCGAAGCGCGTGCCTTTGGCGAAAATGAAGATGGCGAAGACGAAGAAGTCGCTGCCGGCGAGGTTCTGATCGGCGAGGATATCGCCGATCCTGATGCCGAGCACACCTATGACGACACCAAGCCGATGCGCATCGCCGTCGTCGGTCGTCCCAATGCCGGCAAGTCGACATTGATCAACGCGCTGATCGGCGAAGAGCGGCTGCTCACCGGACCGGAAGCCGGCATCACCCGTGATTCCATCTCCGTCGACTGGGATTGGCATGGCCGCCGGCTGAAACTGTTCGACACGGCCGGCATGCGCCGCAAGGCCAGGATCCACGAAAAGCTGGAAGTGATGTCGGTGCAGGACGGCCTGCGCGCCATCCGTTTCGCCGAGATCGTCATCATCGTACTCGATGCCACCATTCCCTTCGAGAAGCAGGATCTGCAGATCGCCGACCTGATCATCCGCGAAGGTCGCGCGCCGGTGATCGCCTTCAACAAATGGGACCTGATCGACCATCCCCAGGAGCTTCTGGCCGAACTGCGCGAGAAGACGGAGCGGCTTCTTCCGCAGGCGCGCGGCCTCCAGGCCGTACCCGTCTCGGCCGAGACCGGGCGCGGCCTCGACAAGCTGATGGATGCCGTCATCAGGACGCACAAGGTGTGGAACAGCCGCGTCTCGACCGGCAAGCTCAACCGCTGGCTGGAAGGCATCCTGGCGCATCATCCGCCGCCCGCCGTGGCCGGGCGCCGGCTGAAGGTAAAATACGTCACCCAGGCCAAGACCCGGCCACCGGGTTTCGTCGTCCAGTGCTCGCGGCCCGATGCGATGCCGCAATCCTATGTCCGCTATCTCTCCAACAGCCTGCGCGAAGCCTTCGACTTGCCCGGCGTGCCGATCCGCATTGCGCTGCGCACCTCGGACAACCCATTCGCCGGCAGGTCCAAGAAACGCAGCTGAACGTCGGCGCCCGTCTGGCGATCACGCCATGTCGCGCAAACCGTTGTCGTTGGCCCGGACGTTCCCAGGCAACGCCTGCCGCGCCGCATCCAGCAATATATCGGCGAGGCGGGCCGCCACTGGCTCGGCTTCGGCGTCCTTGCGATGCAGGAACAACGCCATCTTGGGCAGCGCGGGCAATCCGGCGATCTCGGGCGTCATGGCGCTGACGCTGGCCGGCAGGCCGATGTCGGTGCGGATCGTCAGCCCCAGCCCCGCCGCCACGGCTGCCCAGATGCCGCCAAGGCTCGGGCTGGAAAATGCCATCCGCCACGACAGGCCGGCGCGGTCGAGCGTTTCGGTGGCAACCGTGCGCAAAAGGCATGGCGCTTCCAGCGCCACCAGCGGCAGTGGCTCACTGTGGCGCAGGCTGGCCTCGATGCGCTTTGCCGGGCCGATCCAGCGCATCTGCACATCGGCGACGTGTTCGCTGTAGGGCAGCGTCTCGCCGCTGTGCCAGGCGAGCGCGATGTCGAGACTGCCTGACACGATCCGTTCCGCAAGGTCGTGGCTGCGCGCGATCCTGGCTTCGATCTTGACCTTGGGATGGGCGCGGGCGAAACGGCCGAGCACGTCGGGCAGCACCGCCTCGCCGAAATCCTCTTGCAGGCCGAGCCGTACCCAGCCTTCCAACTCCACGTCGTGGATGGCGGATGCCGCCTCGTCATTCAGCTCGATCAGCCGACGCGCATAGCCGAGCATCGTCTCGCCCGCCTCGGTCAAGGCGAGGCCGCGCCCCGACTTGCGGAAGATCGCCGTCGCCGCCTGTTCTTCCAGTTTCTTCAATTGCGCACTGACCGCCGACGTAGACCGACCAAGCCGGTCAGCCGCCTTGGCAAAGCTGCCCAACTCCATGCCGGTGACGAAGCTGCGGAGAACGTCGAGATCGAAGGTCACGCGTCGCATATCATAATCCCAATTTTCAGGATAGTTTGTTTAAAACTTCCTGATTTTCAGGATCAAATTACGACGCTAGAGATAGACCGTCAAGGCTCAGGCCGCTGGCCAAGCACGGGAATGAAATCATGTCCGCCATCGTCGATTGCACCGACCGACAGCCGCCGGAACTCTTGAAAGACACGGCTTCCAGCTCCGCCGGGAGAGCATTCAAGCCCAACCATCGCTGGAAGGTTCTGGGCATCGGCGTTGCCGCCAATGCCAGCTTCTCGGCCACTTTCTCCGGCATACCGGCAACGGCGGTCATGCTTCGCCAAGGGTATCATTTGGCCAATGCCGAGCTCGGCCTTGCACTCGGCCTTCTCGGGCTGGGGGTCGCGCTCAGCGAACTGCCATGGGGCCTGCTCACGGATCGCTGGGGTGATCGCCGCGTGCTTCTGGTCGGGCTTGGCGCCACGGCTGCGTGGCTCCTGGTCATGGCGATGCTGGTTGTGCCGACAAGGACTGGTGTTCCCGGCGTCATGCTCTTGTCCGCGAGCCTGCTCATCACAGGACTGCTCGGCGGCAGCGTCAACGGTTCGAGCGGCCGCGCCATCATGGGCTGGTTCCGGGAAAACGAGCGCGGCTTTGCCATGAGCATCAGGCAGACGGCGGTGCCGCTCGGCGGCGGCCTTGGCGCGCTCGTCCTGCCCTCGCTAGCCCTGGCTTTCGGCTTTGCCGCGGTGTTCGGCGTCCTGGCGGGCGCATCCGCTCTCTCTGTCCTGTTCGCATGGCGCTGGCTGCACGAGCCGCCGACGGCGGGCGAGGGCCATCTCGTTTCGGCGGCTGCGGCCGGACCGGCGCCGCTGCGCAATCCGGACGTCTGGCGTATCGCCACCGCCATCGGCCTGCTCTGCTTTCCGCAAGTGGCCGTGCTCACCTTCGCCTCCGTGTTCCTGCACGACTTCGTTGGGCTGGGAACGGCAGCGATCAGCGCGAGCCTCGCCGCCGTGCAGGTCGGCGCCATGGTCATGCGCATCTGGAGCGGCCGCTTCACCGACCGCCACGGCAACCGCCGCCAGTTTCTTCGCTTATGCAGTGCGCTGAGTGCACTTGCCTTCGCCGTGCTTTGGCTGCTGGTCTTGGCCAGTTCCGCCATACCAGGCGGACATTTCCTGCTCATGGCGATCCTTCCCGCTGTGCTTATTGTCGCAGGAGTCTCGGTCTCCGCCTGGCACGGCGTCGCCTATACCGAGCTTGCCACGCTTGCCGGTGCCGGCCATGTCGGAACCGCGCTCAGCCTTGCCAACAGCTTGGTTTTCGTCGGCTTCTTCCTGGTGCCGCTGGCCATTCCGGGCCTATTGCACCTCTGGTCATGGTCCGGCGTATGGCTATCGGCCGCCATCTGCGCGCTGATCGCCTGGCCGATCTTCCTGCGGCCAGCCTGAATGGCCCGCCGCAAAACCGCCCGACTTCCAAACCACGACCTTGAGCCGATCGGGAAAACCCGATCGAACCCGTTAACGTCCCATCAAGGTTAATGCATCATTTTGCTCTCCAGTGGGGTCTGTAGCGTTCCTGGAGAGAGTTCCGTGCATCGACGTGTGTTGAAGCGGCTTGTTGCCGCCGCCGGTGAGAGACGTGGCTTTCTGGCCCCGTTCGTCGTCGGCCTCGGCATCTGGATCGGCTTTCCGACCGTCGCCGCCTATCAGGACATGACGAGCCTCGTTTCCGGCCTCGAAGCATCGAGCACCCGCTGGAATTCCTATGTAGAGAAATCCGTCGCCGGCTCTACCCATGCGGCCGAGATGCCCTTTGTCGATTCCGATGTCACCGGCTCCATCTCCGGATCGGGTGTCCACCTGGCCGGCATCGGCAACGTGTCTTTTCGCGGCAAGGGCGGCAAGGTCAGCGCGACGCCCGACGAGGATCGCGTCGTGCGCGCCGAGAAGAAGGGCCGCATCGTCCAGATGTCTCCCGTGGCACCCCCGAAGAACTTCAATGCCGGCTCGATCTTCGAGCGCACCTCCTCTTTGCTGCGGCCCAGCGTGGACAGCGGCCTGAAGATGGCTTTCGCCAAGCCGCGGATCAAAGGCAAGGAAATCCAGATAGCCGCCGCATTCCATGCGCGCGAGGACAAGAAGCCGGATCCCGGCGTGCCTGCCATGCTGGCGGCGCTGGTCAACAATGACCGTCCGGATGTGCTGGCGACAGCCTATGCGCAGTCCGAGCCCGACTATGCCCAGGCATCGCCCTTCGAAGCCCTGCTTCAGGACGAGCAGCCCAATGATGGCCGCTTCATTCCGCCGATGGTCAAGGGCGATCATTCGTGGATCCAGAACCCGCTGCCCGCCAGTGTCTTCTCCGAACCGGAACAGGCATGCCTCGCAAAGGGCGTCTATTTCGAAGCGAGGAGCGAATCCGTACGTGGTCAGGCCGCCGTCGCTCAGGTCATCCTCAATCGCGTCCGCAACCCGACCTATCCGAATTCGATCTGCGGCGTCGTCTACCAGAACGACAGCTGGTTCAACCGTTGCCAGTTCTCCTTCGCCTGCGACGGCAGAAAGAAACGCATCGACAGTCCCGTCGCCTACAAGACCGCCCAGGATATCGCCATGGCCGTCACCGCCGGCAAGATATTCATCCCGGAAGTCGGATCGTCGACCCACTACTACGCCCAATATGTCCATCCGGGTTGGGCGCGCACGATGCAGAAGATGACCAAGATCGGTCTGCATATCTTCTATCGTACCTATGGCGGTGGCTGGAGCTGAGCGCGCAACAGTCGCTGATCCTTGACGCGGCGCGCAGTCGATCGGAGAGCCATTGCCCTGGGGATTCGCGCCATGCATCCCCGTCATCGTGGCGGGCACGATGTCGCACCTTTCTAATCCATTGATTTTGCTGCCTAAAATACATGGCAATGAACTTCTGTCCGTGGCTTGACGGGCGCAAACCCTCTAACTATGTTGCCGGCGACTTTAGAAGCGGACGGACGGTGACGGTCTGACCGGGCAGGGGGGTTGCGATGGCCGACAAGAATGGGCCAGACGGAACCGGAGAAACCGGCCGCGGCAAGCAGCATGAACCCGACATCCGCGACGACGATCTTGAGCGCCGCCGGCGCAACCTTGAAGCATCGCTCGCGACAAGGCGGCCGGACCGGCTCGAGGGGAAAGACGACGCGAAAGCGGGCAGTATGGCCGGTTATGGCCAGGCGCTCAAACTCTCCAGCGAGTTTATCGCCGGGGTGGTGGTGGGTGCCGGCATCGGCTGGATCATCGACCGTCTGGCGGGGACATCGCCTTGGGGTCTGATCGTGTTTCTGCTGCTTGGTTTTGGCGCCGGAGTGCTCAATGTGATGCGTTCCGCGGGCGTTGTGGCAGAATTCGGACAGGGCGATAAATCGCGCCGTGACCAAGACGACAAGAAATGACCGCGCTTCATGTGCGGTAATGGTAACGAGGCCGTACGCGGCATTGACGGGGTTTGAACGTGGCAGCTGACAAGGTCGATCCGATCCACCAGTTCCATATCAACAAGCTGATTCCGATCGACATCGGCGGCTACGATCTGTCTTTCACCAATTCGGCATTGTTCATGGTCGCGACCGTTGTTGTCGCGGCCGCGTTTCTGTTTCTCACGACGTCGAGCCGCAGCCTCGTTCCTGGCCGGCTTCAGTCGGTCTCAGAGATGGCCTACGAATTCGTCGGCAACATGTTGCGCGATGCCGCCGGCACGCAAGGCATGAAGTTCTTCCCTCTTGTGTTTTCGCTGTTCATGTTCGTGCTGGTCGCCAACCTACTTGGCCTGTTCCCGTATTTCTTCACTGTCACCAGCCACATCATCGTCACTTTCGGTCTGGCCATCCTGGTGATCGCGACCGTGGTCGTCTACGGCTTCATGAAGCATGGTTTCGGGTTCCTGAAGCTGTTCGTGCCGCATGGCGTGCCCGTCTTCCTGCTGCCGCTGGTGGTGCTGATCGAGGTGATCTCGTTCGTGTCGCGTCCCGTCAGCCTCTCGGTTCGTCTGTTCGCCAACATGCTCGCCGGCCATATCACGCTGAAGGTGTTCTCCGGGTTCGTCGTCAGCCTGAGCGCGCTCGGCGCGGTTGGCGTCGCCGGCTCGATCCTGCCGCTGGCAATGGCGGTGGCGCTGACGGCGCTGGAACTGCTGGTCGCCTTCCTGCAGGCCTACGTCTTTGCCGTGTTGACCTGCATGTATCTCAACGACGCCCTGCACCCGGGGCACTGAGCAAAAGTTTCCGGCCCAAGAGTTTTCCAACATTGGCGCCGGATGATAGAGCAACGGAATTTTTAGATCCAAAGGAGTTGAACAAATGGACGCAGAAGCAGCAAAGTACATCGGCGCCGGCATCGCTTGCCTGGGCATGGGTGGCGCAGGCATTGGCCTCGGCAACATCTTCGGCAGCTACCTCGCGGGCGCGTTGCGCAACCCGTCGGCTGCCGATGGCCAGTTCGGCCGTCTGATTTTCGGCTTCGCCGTGACCGAAGCGCTGGGCATCTTCTCGCTTCTGATCGCGCTTCTGGCCCTGTTCGGCTGAGTCCCTCTTTGGCTAAGCCATGAGAAGATTGGACAGGCCGGCCGCGCAAGCGGCGGGCCTGAATTTCGGGGATAGTCCATGTTCGTGACATCTGCCTTCGCGCAAGAGTCCGCGCCTGCCGCAACGGAAGGCGAGACGCATTCCGGCACCAGCGTGCCTGCCGAAGCGCACGGCACCTTTCCGCCATTCGATCCTGCGACGTTTCCGTCGCAGCTTCTGTGGCTGGCGATCACTTTCGGGCTGTTTTACCTCTTCCTGAAGCGGGTGGTGATGCCGCGCGTCGGGGGCATCATCGATGTCCGCAACGACCGCATCAGCCAGGATCTCGACCAGGCAGCCAAGTTGAAGGGCGAGGCCGACGCCGCCGTTGCTGCCTACGAGCAGGAACTGGCGGAAGCCAAGACCAAGGCCAACGCGATCGGCCAGCAGGCCAACGATGCGGCCAAGGCCGAGGCCGAGACCGCGCGCAAGAAGGTCGAGGCCGCGCTCGACGCGAAGCTTGGCGAGGCCGAGGCCCGCATTTCTTCCATCAAGGCCAATGCCATGAAGGAAGTCGGCAGCATCGCCGAGGATACCGCTTCGGCGATCGTCGAGGCCCTGGTCGGCGGCAAGGCCAGCAAGGCCGAGATCGCGGCCGCAGTCAAATCCGTGGCCAGGTGAGGAGCGCATCATGGACTACACCTCTCTAGCAACGCTCTGGGCCACGGTAGCTCTGGTTATCTTCCTTGGCGTTGCAGTCTACATCAGGGTACCTGGCCTGATCGCCAAGGCGCTCGACGCCCGCGCGGACAGGATCAGCAACGAGCTGGACGAAGCGCGCCGGCTGCGCGAGGAGGCCCAGCAGCTGCTGGGCCAGTACCAGCGCAAGCGCAAGGAAGCCGAGCAGGAGGCCGCCGCCATCGTCGCCGCCGCCAAGCGCGAAGCCGACATGCTTGCAGCCGAGGCGCACAAGAAGACCGAGGACTATGTCGTCAGGCGCACCGCGCTTGCCGAACAGAAGATCGGCCAGGCCGAGCGTGACGCCATAAGCGAAGTCCGCGCCAGCGCCGTCGATATCGCCGTCGAGGCGGCACGCACGCTGCTTGCCGGCAAGATCGACGCCAAGGCCGGTGCCGAGCTGTTCAAGGCTTCGCTCACGGACGTGAAGTCGAAGCTGAACTAGACGGTCCGTCCAGCCAATCATCGAAAGCCGCCCGGGAAACCTGGCGGCTTTTTGTTGTGGATAACCAGATTGGCGAGGCGGCCGAGCGCGTAATCTCCCTCCTTGAGGGGGAGATGGCCGGCAGGTCGCCGCGCGTGAAGCGCTGACCTCATCTATGCTGAAAAATGGCGTCGTGCCCAGTCGAGCCGACCCCCTCTGTCGCCTTCGGCGACATCTCCCCCTCGAGGGGGAGATCAGCTGCCATCGCCGTCGGCTCAATCCAGGCCGGCGAGGCTCTCTTCCTCAATTACTTCCACCCCGCCCAATCTGAACGGCGCAAACGACACGCGGTGCAGCCGCGCTACCGGGCCATGCGCCTCGATCGCCGTGCGATGGCGGACCGTGGCATAGCCCATATGAGCCTCGAACCCATAGCGGTCGTGATGGTTGCCGCAACCGCACATCATGCGGTCACGCATCACCTTGGCGACGATCGAAGCGGCGGCGATCGATTGCGAACGCTGGTCACCCTTGATCAGCGCGCGCCCAGCGCAAGGCAGGCCCGGCGGTACGTCGCGCCCGTCGGCGAGCGCGAGCTTCGGCTGAACCGACAGGCCAACCAGGGCGCGGCGCATCGCCTCCAGGCTTGCCTTGAGGATATTGCTGCCGTCGATGCCCTCGGCGCTGATCGAGGCCATTGAGACCGCCTGCGCGGAGCCGAGAATTCGCAGGAACAGGGCCTCGCGCTGCAGATGGCTGAGACGCTTGGAATCGTCGAGGCCGTCGGGAATGTTGGCGGGATCGAGCACCACCGCCGCCGCGACCACCGGCCCGGCCAGGGGACCGCGCCCGGCCTCGTCCATGCCCGCAACCGGCCACAAACCTTCGGCCATCGCCTTCGTCTCGAAGGAGAAGTCGGGCCTCTCGATGATCTCAAAGAGAGGCGGAGAATCAGAACGCGTGCGAGCCATGTTGCGGCGAGGTTCGCATCGGCTCCGATTCTCCGCAAGTCCCTCCGGGTCGGGTGGGGCGCCGGACCGGGAGGGCACCGTCTGCAAGCCGGGGCAGGCCGGACGGGATTCCTGTGCTGCGGCGGATCGACCACCGCAGCGGATTGCACTTCAAAGCAGCGTCAGCTGTACCTGGTCCTTTCCCGCGGGAACGAACTGGTCGGTCCGCAGCGTGCGCCGTTCGACATTGAGGCCGAGCCGTTTGGCTGTGATCTCGAAGCGCCGGCCGATCTGCCAGGCATAGGGACCGGCGCCCTTCATGCGCTTGCCCCATTCCGAATCGTAGTCCTTGCCGTCGCGCATCGAGCGGATCAACGACATCACGTGACGGTAGCGGTCAGGATAGTGGCGCAGCAGCCAGTCCTTGAAGATTGGGCTGACCTCCAGCGGCAGGCGCAGTAGGACATAACCCGCCTCGCGCGCGCCGGCGGCACGTGCCGAATCGAGAATCCGTTCCATCTCCGGGTCGGTCAGGCCGGGGATGATCGGCGCCACCATGACCGAAGCCGGAATGCCGGCATCCGAAAGCTGCCGGATCGCCTCCAGCCGCTTGGTTGGCGTCGACGCCCGCGGCTCCATCGTTCTGGCCAGCATCCGGTCCAATGTCGTCACCGACAGCGCCACCTTGGCCAGCCCCCGTTCGGCCATGCGCGACAGGATATCGATGTCGCGCGTCACCAAAGCGGATTTGGTGACGATGCCGACCGGATGACCACGCGCTTCCAGCACTTCGAGGATCTCGCGCATGATCCGGTATTGCTTCTCGATCGGCTGGTAGGGGTCGGTGTTGGTGCCGATGGCGATGGTGCGCGGTTGGTAGCCGTCCTTCGACAGTTCCTTGTCGAGCAAGCGCGCCGCATCCGGCTTGGCAAACAGCTTCGATTCGAAATCGAGGCCCGGCGACAGGCCCATGAACGAGTGCGTCGGCCGGGCAAAGCAATAGACACAGCCGTGCTCGCAACCGCGATACGGGTTGATCGAACGGTCGAAGGAAATGTCGGGCGATTCGTTGCGGGTGATGATGGTGCGTGGCTTTTCGACCTGCACTTCGGTCTTGAAAGGCGGCAGTTCCTCCAGCGAATTCCAGCCATCGTCGAACACATGCCGGCTGACCGGCTCGAACCGGCCCGACGGATTGATGCCCGCCGACCTGCCGCGGTTGCGGTCCGGACGGACACGCATGCCACTCTGCTCGATCATCGCATTGGCCATCTCGGCCCGTCCAGCTCCGAAAGCCGCAATGTCGGCGCGCACGATCTGTTCCATCTTCGCCCGCTCCCAGGGACTGTCGGTGTTGTGTCGAATCGCTCTGTTCATGAAATTATTCCTATTTTGTCGATGAGAACAAAGCAAGAACTTTTTATGCTTCGCTGGATAACTGGCGCCGTGCCGCGCTTTCCGCTATTCGGCTAATGATGCTCAGTGTTCTCATCGAGACGTGCAATGACGAGGAAGGCCTTACCCGCACGCTCGCCTCGCTGATTGGCGGCGCGGTCGAGGGCATGGTGCGTGACGTCATCGTCTGCGACACGGGCTCAACCGACCAGACGCACCGTGTGGCCGAGCATGCCGGTTGTCAGTACGTGACGGGCGGCATCGCGGTGGGGATTCGGCAAGCCAAGGGGGATTGGTTGCTGCTCCTGGAGCCGGGCGCACGATTGATGGAGGGCTGGATCGACGCGGTCGTCGACCATACGGCCAGGCAAACCACGGCGGCACGGTTTTCGCGGGCGCGGGGCAGCCGTACGCCGTTCCTGGCTCGCGTCTTTTCCCCAAACCGCGCCTTGGCCGATGGATTGCTGATCAGCAAGCGTCAGGCCGCGGCCAAGAGTGCCGTCAGCGCCGAGGCCATCGCCCGCGGCTTGGCGACAAAGCGGCTCGACGCCGAGATCTGGGTGGCGCCGGCGAAACAGGAACGTCGCCCCCCGAGGTGATTTTTTGCAGCTTGGCGCTGCGCTCGGCTTTCGGCATCGAAGTCGACAAGGACCGGCGCCTGTTTGAACGGCTCTCGGTCGTCCAGCGCGTTGATGATGACGATAGCCCTTGTGTAGTCTCTGGCGATTGCATCGTCCTCTCCGGCGATTGCGGCGACATAGACGCCGCACTCCCGGCAGATCAAATAGTCGCCCGTCCTCAGCCCGAATTGGTATTTTTGCAATCGCGCCTCGTCCTTGACCGAGATGATCAGTCTGCCGTCCGGATCGGCAACGGCG
Organism: Mesorhizobium sp. M1396; assembly: GCF_040317725.1. Taxonomy (NCBI): domain Bacteria; kingdom Pseudomonadati; phylum Pseudomonadota; class Alphaproteobacteria; order Hyphomicrobiales; family Phyllobacteriaceae; genus Mesorhizobium; species Mesorhizobium sp. M1396. The sequence goes on from NZ_JAMYLA010000071.1 coordinate 15,865, forward strand.
CGCGAACCATGTCTGACACAGAACGAGCATTGGCAGGCGCGAACTTCGATTTGCGACGCATCGAGCTCGGTTGAAAATGCAAGGCGTATGTTGCCGCAATGGCATCCGCCGGTATGCGTGGTCATCATATGCGCCTTGTCGTGATGGCGATGATCGCCTTCAGGCAAGGTACTTTTGCGAGGTCCGGTTTGGAATGGTGTTTCGAAGGGCACCGGTGCTGTTCTGCCTGGCAAACGCGGCGTGGAGCCGACGCTTCGCCTCGGCTTCTACGGAGCCGATTTGCCGCGTCGCAAATGCTCGTCCAGGCGCGGCATGATCTCGACGAAGTTGCACGGCATGTGCCGGTAGTCGAGCTGCGCCTTCAGGATGCCGTCCCAGGCATCCTTGCAGGCACCGGGTGAGCCCGGCAGCACGAAGACGAAAGTGGCGTTGACGACGCCCCCGGTCGCCCGGCTCTGGATCGTCGAGGTGCCGATCTTGTCGTAGGAGATGCGGTGGAACACTTCCGAAAAGCCGTCCATGCGCTTTTCGAAGATCGGCTCCAGCGCTTCCGGCGTCACGTCGCGGCCGGTGAAGCCGGTGCCGCCTGTGGTGATCACGACATCGATATCCTTGTCCCGCGACCACGCCAGAACCTTGTCGCGGATTTTTTCGCGGTCGTCGGTAACGATGTCGCGGGCAGCCAGGGTATGACCGGCCTCGGTGATGCGGTCGGCCAGCGTCTGGCCGGATTTGTCGTCGGCAAGGCTGCGCGTGTCGGAAACGGTCAGCACCGCGATGCGCACGGGAATGAAGGAGCGGCTCTCGTCAATTCTGGCCATCGGCTCCCTCCGATGCGATGCTGCGCGTCGCCGCGACGAACCAGTCGGGCTGGCGGCCGCGGATCTCGGCGGCGGCGCGCTTGGCGACATTGCCTGTTTCAAACAGGCCGAAGCATGTGGCGCCCGACCCGGACATGCGTGAAAAACCCGATCCAGCTTTGTTAAGCCAGGAAAGCGCCCTGCCGATGGCGGGCTGCATCGCCAGCGCTGCCGGCTCGAGATCGTTGCGGGTGATCTCCAGCCAGTTGCGCAGGCTATGAAAATCGATGCTGCGTGGCAGCGGCGGCAAGGCTTCGTTGTCGCGACGAGAAAGTGCCGCGAACACATCGGCCGTCGACATCGGCGTGCCTGGATTGACCAGCACCAGTCCCAGCGCCGAAAAATCCGGCACCATCGACAGCTCGTCACCGATGCCGCCCGCGACCAGCGGCTTTGCCGCCAGGCACATCGGCACATCGGCGCCAAGCGAGAGGCCGATCCGCGCCAACTCGGTGCCATCGATATCCAGTGCCCATATCTCTGCGAGCCCGCGCAGCACGGCTGCCGCGTCACTCGAGCCACCGCCGACGCCCGAGGCAACCGGCAGGTTCTTTTCAAGCCGGATGACGACCGGTGGGGTTTTCTCCAGTCCGGCTTCTGTTCGCAGGGCATCGCGCGCCCTAAGCACAAGATTGCTGGCGTCGACAGGAACGGCCGGCGCGTAGCGGCCGGACACCGTAAAATCATCGCTGTCGGCGAGCGCGAGTTCGACCCTGTCGCCAAAACGCGTGAACACCGCCAGGGTCTCGATCAGATGATAGCCATCGGGGCGCCTGCCGGTGACATGCAGCGCCAGATTGATCTTGGCATGCGCATGCCAGGTGCGTGAACCGGTGTCGGTGTCCACCGCGTCAGTCACATGTGAAATGGTGCTTAGTCCTTGGCCAGCCGGTATTCGCCGGTCTTCGGATCCTTGACCAGCGTGCCCATCGTGCCGTTGGCCGCCTGCTTTTCGGTACGCCGTACCTTGGCGGTCACGCGCTCGGCTTCGCGGATGAAGGTGCGATAGCCGAAATAGGCGGCGACGCCAACCACGGTGAAGAAAATGATCTGCGGCATACCAAAACTCCTCCCACGCTGGGCCGGCGAAGGCGGCCGGTCGGGTCGGTTGATGCATGTCGCCCAAAAGTGGATCCGGTTTTGGGAAAACGACATGCATGAAACTTCAAGTCCCTCATGCTAGACGGTTTCGCCGATTTTTCAAAGCCCGAAGCGCGCCCATAATGCGCGCTCTTCCGCCGCATCGATCACGCCGCTGGCGGCGGCGGCGGCGATGTCGGGCGCCGAAAAGCCCATTCTCGAGCCGAATAGGCCGAAGCGGCCGAGAAGACCGCGCGGCGCCGTGATCAGCCTGAGCTGGGTCTTCTCCCCGAAGCGGGTCTTCAGCACCGTCCGCATGTCGCCGAGCGCATCGACCAGGCCGAGTTCAAGGCCCTTGATGCCCGTCCAGAACAGGCCGGTGAACAGGTCCGGATCGTCTTTCAGCTTGGTGCCGCGCCGCTCCTTGACGAGGTCGATGAACGTGCCGTGCACCTCGAGTTGCAACGCCTTCAGGCGTTCGACGTCTTCCTTCTTCTCCGGCTTGAACGGATCGAGCACTGCCTTGTTCTGGCCGGCTGTGTGGACACGGCGCTCGATACCGATCTTCTTCATCAGTTCCGGGAAACCGAACGAGGCCGACACCACGCCGATCGAACCGACGATGGAGGACGGATCGGCGAAGATCTCGTCGCCGGCGACCGCGATCATGTAGCCGCCCGATGCCGCGACATCCTCGACGAAGACCAGCACCTTTTTGTTCTTTTCCGTTGCCAGGTCACGGATGCGCTTGAAGATCAGCCGCGACTGCACCGGCGAGCCGCCGGGCGAATTGATCGAGATGGCGACCGCCGGCGCGTCGTAGGAAAACGCTTTCTCGATGAGACCGGCGGTGGAGGCCAGCGACAGGGTTGGCCGGAACTGGCCGCCGGCCATGATGGTGCCGTGCAGCCGGATGACCGGAATGGTGACGACGGTGGAGCGCCAGGATTTCGGCAGCAGGCGGTTGATAAGTCGTTTCACGAGGGCACGGTCTCCGGTCGATGGGTTGCTGGCATGTAGGGATTCCCCGGCCAACAGCAATGTGGGCCCCAGGAATAGCTCAATCTCCGAACAGCGAGGCAAGCCCGTTGGTGATCATTTCACTGCGCTCATCAGGACCGTTGCCCGACTGCGAGTGCAACATCAGCGGCGGGCGGATGGCAAGTCTTCCTCGTGCGCCGAGTGCCGCCCGCACAATGATGCGGATCGCCGCCGCGTCTGGGCGAGAGTGGACGGCAAGCATCTCGGTATCGCCGAAGCGCCCTGCGATCGCATCTAGAATGGAACCGAGCTGGTCGGGCCGCGCGATCACGGCAAGCCCGCCGCGCGGCCTGACCACCGCGGCGGCACTTCTGATCCAGCTCTCGAACAGCCCGTCTTCCATGACATGGGCCTCCTTTCGCAAGCGATCGGGCGTGGCGCGGTCCCGTGCGGCGTTGAAAGGCGGGTTCATGATGACGAAGTCGAAGTCGTTGTCGGCGAGGCCGGCGGCCGCGCGCGCCCGGCCCGACACCGTGACATCGGCGACCAGCACGGACGCCCGATCGCTGAGATGCGCATTGCCGGGATGGGCAAGGGTGGCCGCCGCGAAGGCCGCCATTTCCGGCGCGCGTTCGACAAGCACGGCCTCGGCCGCCAGGCAACGCGAAAGCACCGCCAGGCCCGCGGCCCCGGCTCCGGCGCCGAAATCGGCCAGACGCCCGCCAAAGGAAGATGGTACGGACGCCGCCAGCATCATCGCATCCATGCCGGCGCGATGGCCGCCCTGCTTGGGCTGCACGAGCCAGAACCGGCCGCGATGGAAAGCATCGACCGTATGGGCCGGTGTGTCCGGGATAAGGGTGGCCGGCGCGGCGGGCATTATTTTCCACGGATCTCGTTGGCGATGCCGGCATCCGTCAGGATGCGCCGTGCCGCGTCGGCCTTGTCGGCGTCGACCATGACGCGCCGCGGCAGGATGCCGAGGGAGCCGTCGAGCACGCTCATGTTCTGGTCGGCGACGAAACAGCCGATCCCGGCATCGCGCATCAGCGATTCGACAAAGGAGATGATGACGGCGTCGTTGGTGCGAATGAGCTCTATCATCGGGCGAAACTCTCAGTTTGCGGCGCTGATGTAAACGGGTAGGCAGATTGCGGCGAAGCAGAACTCCCTTTGGCGCCAGTTGACAGCCTGTCGTCGCCGGCGCGCCAATTCGCCTCTTGCCGTGGATGTACCTGCCGCCCTAGAGTCAATGCAGGGATTAAGGGTGCCGTCGCACGCGTTATACCAAGACGGGAGTGATTGTCGTGGGTGTCGTTCTCAACATCGAAAACGGGAAGCGGGAGCCCGCCTCCATCAAGGACATGATAAATCTGACCGCGGCCGACATGGGGCGCGTCAACGAATTGATCCTGTCCAAGGCCGGCTCCGACGTCGAGATGATCCCCGAAATCGCCAACCATCTGATCTCGTCCGGCGGCAAACGATTGCGGCCGATGCTGACGCTCGCCGCCGCGCAGATGTTCGGCTATGCCGGCGAGGGCCACGTCAAGCTCGCCACGGCAGTTGAATTCATGCACACGGCGACGCTTCTCCATGACGACGTCGTCGACGAGAGCGGCATGCGCCGCGGCAAGAAGACCGCCCGCATGATCTGGGGCAACCAGGCGAGCGTGCTGGTCGGCGACTTCCTGCTCGGCCAGGCTTTCCGCATGATGGTCGATGTCGGCTCGCTGGAGGCGCTCGACATCCTTTCGAGCGCGGCCTCGATCATCGCCGAAGGCGAGGTGATGCAGCTTGCCGCCGCCAAGAACCTCGAAACCACCGAGGACGAGCATTTCGCCGTCATCAAGGCCAAGACCGCCGCGCTGTTTTCGGCGGCGGCCGAAGTCGGTCCGGTCATTGCCCAGGCGACGCGCAATGACCGTGCCGCGCTGCGCTCCTACGGCATGAATCTCGGCCTTGCCTTCCAGCTGATCGACGACGCGCTGGACTATGGCGGCACCAGCAAGGATCTGGGCAAGAATGTCGGCGACGATTTCCGGGAAGGCAAGGTGACCTTGCCGGTCATCCTCGCCTACCGGCGCGGCACCAAGGCCGAGCGCACCTTCTGGAAGCGTGCCATCGAGGACAATGTCATCGACGACGCCGGCCTGGAAAAGGCGATCGGCCTGATGACACGCCACGGCGCCATCGCCGACACGATCGGGCGAGCCCGTCATTTCGGCGAGATCGCCCGCGACGCGCTGGCGCCGCTGGAAGCGACGCCGCAGAAATCGGCGCTGATCGACGTCATCGATTTCTGCATCAGCCGGGTAAACTGAAGGCTGGCCTTTCCCAACGCTCCCTCTGGTTTGCGACTGTGGGCAGGAAATTTGTGAATTCAGTCTCGCCGTCTCGACAAGCTGCCCCGTCGCAAATTATCTATAAAACATGGCAAAGGGCACGGACGACACCATCGCGGTGCGCATCAGCAAGGTGCTGGCGGACCGCATCATTTCCGGCGCGATCGAGCCGGGGGCCAGGCTTCGGCAGGATCATATCGCCGAGGAATTCCAAACCAGCCATGTTCCCGTGCGCGAAGCCTTCCGCCGGCTCGAGGCGCAAGGGCTGGCCGTCAGCGAGCCGCGCCGCGGCGTGCGTGTCGCGTCTTTCGACCTGGGCGAGGTCAAGGAAGTCGCCGAAATGCGCGCCGCGCTCGAAGTGCTGGCGCTGCGGCACGCCGCGCCGCACCTGACATCGGCCATTCTCGACCTGGCCGAGGAAGCGACCAAGGCCGGCGACAAATCCCGCGATGTCAGGTCATGGGAAGAAGCCAATCGCTCCTTCCACCGCTTGATCCTGGCGCCATGCGGCATGCCGCGCCTGCTCGCCACCATCGACGATCTGCACGCGGCGAGTGCCCGTTTCCTGTTCGCGGCTTGGCGCTCGGAGTGGGAGACACGCACCGACCAGGATCATCGCGCGATACTCGCCGCCTTGCGGCAGGGAAACACCGAATCAGCCGCCGCGACACTGGGGCGGCACGTCCAATGGATTGGCCGCAAGCCTGTCAGGACGGCTGCCGGGACGACGCGAGAAGCCTTTGCCATCGTAGGCTAGGACGACCCTTCGCACAGCCAGGGCTTGCTATCTCCGAGAAATTGTGGATTCGATAATAGATCGAAAATAGAAATTATCTATAATTTGAAATCGATCGAAGGAATCCCGATGACAGACGTCGCATTCTCGGCCAGCAAGCCGTCGTTCAGCCCGCTCCGGCTTCAGGGCCGCTCTCTTGCCTGGCAGGTTGGAGCCGTAGTGCTCGGCACGCTGTTCCTGGCGCTGTCCTCCTACATCGAAGTGCCGATGGTGCCGGTTCCGGTGACCATGCAGACCTTCGCCGTGACATTGATCGGCGCGCTCTATGGCTGGCGGCTTGGCGCCATCACCATCGCCGCCTGGCTGGTCGAGGGCGCTGTCGGTTTCCCGGTGCTGGCCGGCGGCGCCGCCGGCGTACAGCATTTCGTCGGGCCGACCGGTGGCTACCTCTTCGCATTTCCGGTCACCGGCGCGCTGGTTGGCTGGCTCGCCGAACGCGGCTGGAACGGCAACAGGGTGATGCTTGCCTTCGCCGCCATGCTGCTCGGCAACCTTGCTTGCCTGGTTCTCGGCACCATGTGGCTCGCCGTCATGATCGGCGCCGAACAGGCCATCACGTTCGGATTTCTGCCTTTTCTGGTCGGCGGCTTGCTCAAGTCGGCGCTGGGTGCCGCGACACTCATGGCCCTTCCCGGCCGGGCTAAGCCGGCCAATCCGTGACGATCAGGCTGCGCGCCCATCACCTCCTTTGCCTGCTCACCTATGTGGGCAAGGGATACAGTCCCGCCTTCACCGCCAACTACGATCGCGTCGCGGAGCGCCTGAGCCGGGGCGAGGGCATCCTCCTCGTTTCCGGCCCGGACGATGTCTGCGGCCCGTTGCTCGACGAGCCGGAACCGCATTGTCTCAACGAGAGCGTCGTCGAGCGGGACCGGCTCGCGGCACAGGATTTGGAGGAGTTGCTGGCGCGCCCAATCCGGGTCGGCGCCAGCCTCGATCTCGACGCCGCAATCCTGGTCCAGATGCGGCAGGCGTTTTCGGCTGGCCGCGTGCGCAAGGCTTGCGGCGGCTGTGAGTGGAATGATCTGTGCGGCACGATCGCTGCCGGCGGATATGGCGGCACGCTGGTGCAACGGTCTGCCCCCTCGCCAGGTGAGCGCTGATATTGGCGCCGAGCCCAGCGGTCGAATCTGTGATATATTCGGCTCCGCGCAGGGCCGTGGCCGGAATTCAAAATCGGAAAACTGTCCCTTGTCGCCATGGTTTGTTAATCGGGTGCCCGGATTGTGAATTCGAGGCGGATTGAAGCGCGACCCCAAAAAGGCCATGCTTTATCACGAAGATGGAGTCTACGCCGATCCCGCTGATGCGGAGATGGCGCCTGGCTGAAAGGGATACGATGCGGCAAGGACGTGCGCGCTGGCTGACAAGGCTGGCAATTGTGACCGGCATGGCGATCTCGGCTCTGCCGGCCTATGCCAAGCAAACCACCGAACCGGTCAAGATCACGTCGTTCTCGGGCGCCTATCTGGCGGCCCGGATCGCCGAAGGTGACAACGACCTCGACAGCGCCATCGCCTACTACAAGCAGGCATTGGCCTTCGACCCGAGCGACACCAGCCTGCAGCAGAGCCTGATGCTGTCGCTGATCGCGCAAGGCCGCTTCGACGAATCCCTGGTCTATGCCGACAAGCTCAAGGAAGTTCCAGACGTCGAGCGCTTCTCGCGCCTGGCACTCGCCGTTGATTCCTTCCACAAGAAGGATTTCACCAAGGCGCAATACTGGCTCAAGCTGTCGCTGGAGTCCGATCTCGACCGGCTGATCTCCGGGGTCATGTCCGGCTGGGGCCAACAGGGCGCCGGTGAGGCCTCCGATGCGATGGCCTCCATCGACAAGCTCCAGGGGCCGGATTGGTTCGGCCTGTTCAAGTCGTTCCACCGTGCGCTGATCGCCGATGCGTCCGGTATGCCCGAGAAGGCCGAAGCGATCTACGCCGCGACCATGCAGGATACGGCCGCCGGTGGTGCGGCTCCCGAAACCTGGATGCGTAATGCGCAGGCCTACGCCTCGTTCCTGGCCCGCAAGGGCGACAAGACCAAGGCAATGTCGGTGCTCGATCAGGCCGAGACGTTTTCGCCAGGCAAGCTGGAAATCGTCGCCTTGCGCGACAAGATCGCCAAGGGAGACAAGATCGCGCCCTTCGCTGCCGGTCCGTCCGATGGCGCCTCCGAGATTCTGCTTGATCTTGCCACCGCGCTCAACCGTGGTGGCGGCGAGCCGTTCGTCCGTCTCTATCTGCAATATGCTCTGGCGCTGAAGCCCGACAGCGATGCGGCGCTGGTGCAGCTCGCTGCAGTATCCGAGCAGTTGAAGGACGGCGAGGGCGCCATCGCGCTCTATCGGCGGATCCCCGCTACCTCGCCGCTGAAGGAGCTTTCGGACCTGCAGCTCGGCCTCAACCTTGCCGATCTCGACCGTCATGAGGAGGCGATCACCCATCTGAAGGCCTTCGTCGACGCCCACCCCGATGACATGCGCGCCTATCTGGCGCTCGGTGGCGTCTATTCCTCGAAGGATGATTTCCGCTCGGCCGCCAATCTCTACGACAAGGCTGTCGAGGCGCTGAAGACACCGACCGCGGCCAACTGGAACATCTTCTACCAGCGTGGCATCGCCTATGAGCGCCTGAAGGAATGGCCCAAGGCCGAGCCGAACTTCCGCAAGGCGCTGGAACTGGTCCCCGACCAGCCGCAGGTGCTGAACTACCTCGGCTATTCCTGGGTCGACATGAACATGAATCTCAAGGAGGGCCTGGCGATGATCCAGAAGGCCGTCGATCTCAGGCCAAGCGACGGTTACATCGTCGATTCGCTGGGTTGGGCCTATTTCCGCCTCGGCCGGTTCGATGATGCCGTGCGCGAAATGGAACGCGCCGTGTCGCTGAAGCCGGAAGACCCGGTTCTGAACGACCACCTCGGCGATGCTTACTGGCGCGTCGGCCGCAAGCTGGAAGCCACCTTCCAGTGGAACCAGGCCCGCGACCTGAAGCCCGATCCCGATGTGCTGGCCAACTTGCAGCAGAAGCTGATGAAGGGCCTGCCGCCGATCGAATCCAACACGGCGCAGGAAACCCCGAAGGTCAAGCCAGAGCCGGTGCCCGCCCCGAAGGGGTGAAGTAAGCTATAGAATGTGAATGCGAACGGGGCTCTTTCAGAGCCCCGTTTTCGTTTGGGCCACATGCGCTCGTCCAACGCGCGCTGATTTGCGGAAACGGCCTCAAAACATCTTCCGTTCGGGGCGGGCGGGCGCCTTGCTTGACGCTTCGCCGCCGTGTCTCTAGGACGTGCCTGCAAGCTAGCCTGTGCTGTCGAGGCCCCCGTGACGATTGAAATCCCGACGATTGAAATCCCCGCCCATATGCATCCCAGCCGCTCGTTCCAGGGGCTGATCCTGACCTTGCACAACTATTGGGCGGCCTATGGCTGCGTCATCTTGCAGCCCTACGACATGGAAGTCGGCGCTGGCACCTTTCATCCGGCTACGACACTGCGTGCGCTCGGGCCGAAGCGCTGGAACGCCGCCTATGTCCAGCCCTCGCGTCGGCCAAAGGATGGCCGCTATGGCGAGAACCCGAACCGGCTGCAGCATTATTACCAGTATCAGGTGATCCTGAAGCCGAACCCGCCCAATTTGCAGGAGCTCTATCTCGGCTCGCTGGCGGCGATCGGCGTCGACCCGCTGCTGCACGACATCCGCTTTGTCGAGGACGATTGGGAAAGCCCGACGCTGGGCGCCTGGGGCCTCGGCTGGGAATGCTGGTGCGACGGCATGGAGGTGTCGCAGTTCACCTACTTCCAGCAGGTCTGCGGCATCGAATGCGCACCGGTGGCCGGCGAGCTCACCTACGGGCTGGAGCGCCTGGCCATGTATGTGCAGGGCGTCGACAATGTCTACGACCTCAACTTCAACGGCCGCGAAGGCGACGACAAGGTCACCTATGGCGATGTCTTCCTGCAGGCCGAGCAGGAATATTCGCGCCACAATTTCGAATACGCCAACACGGCGATGCTTTTGCGCCACTTCGAGGACGCCGAGGCCGAGTGCAAGGCGCTGCTCGATGCCGGCGCGCCGGCGTCGAACGACAATCTGCCGATGCACCGCATGGTTTTCCCGGCCTACGATCAGTGCATCAAGGCCAGCCATGTCTTCAACCTGCTCGACGCGCGCGGTGTGATTTCGGTCACCGAACGGCAGAGCTACATCCTGCGGGTGCGCAATCTGGCCAAGGCCTGCGGTGAGGCATTTTTGAAGACGCAGGCGGGTGGCTTGGCGGCCTGAGTTTCAGGCACGCTTCATCATCTCGAGGGAAGCGTTGATTGGCGACAGCATCTGCCCGCTCGGGCCGGCCATTGTCCGCAATGCCTGCCGTACACCCGGCATCGAGAAGGCGCCGTGAGCCTGCGCGGTGAAACAGGCGCTGAGTGCGAGGATCTGCAGAAGTCTGGATGCCGTTTTCATGGTCGTTGAGCCAAGTGTTCCCTGCCTGAGCGTGGGTCGCTTCAGCGCTGCATTAGGTTCATGGAAATCTTTGATCCAAGGACGAGCGGGATGGTCTCGTCCCGACAGGGACGGCCAAGATTTCTGAAAACGGGCGTAAATCGGCGATCGCCGCGCCATTCGCTTCCGGAACCATGAAATCAAAAACGAACTGGATTCCGTGCTCGATACGATCTATGCGGCGGTGGAAGAAATCACACCTTGGCACACGAGAAGCCGAAGGCGCTGAGACCGAGACGCCGCCACCCCACCCCGGCGCTGACGCGCCGACCCTCCCCATCGAGGGGAGGGTGAGGAGCTACTATGCCTGACCTGCTTCTAGAACTTCGCTCCGAGGAAATCCCCGCCCGCATGCAGCGCAAGGCGGCGGGCGATCTCAGGAAGATGCTGACCGACGGTCTGGTCGAGGCGGGGCTGACCTATGAGGCGGCACGCGAGTACTGGACGCCGCGGCGCCTGACACTCGATATCAGGGGCCTGACCGCGCGCTCGAAAGATATACGCGAGGAGATCAAGGGGCCTTCGACATCAGCACCGGAGCAGGCGGTGCAAGGCTTCCTGCGCAAGGCAGGGCTGGCTTCCGTCGCCGAGGCGCATGTCCATTCCGACCCGAAGAAGGGCGACTTCTACGTCGCCCATATTTCGAAGCCGGGCAGGGCGGCGGAAGACATCATCGCCGAACTGGTGCCGGGCATCATCCGCAATTTCCCATGGCCCAAATCGATGCGTTGGGGGCCGGCCTCGGCCAAGCCCGGCTCGCTGCGCTGGGTGCGGCCGTTGCAATCGATCCTGTGCACCTTCGGCCCGGAGACCGAGGAGCCGGTGGTGGTCGATTTCGAGATCGACGGCATCCGCTCGGGTAACATCACCTATGGCCACCGCTTCCATGCGCCCGATGCCATCACGGTGCGCCGCTTCGGCGACTATGTTTCCAAGCTGGAAGCGGCGAAGGTCGTGCTCGATGCCGACCGCCGCAAGGAGATCATACTTGCCGACGCCCGCAACCTTGCCTTCGCCAACGGGCTCGACCTGATCGAGGACGAAGGGCTGCTGGAAGAAGTTTCGGGACTGGTGGAATGGCCGGTCGTGCTGATGGGCGAGTTCGAGCAGGCTTTCCTGGCCATTCCAGCCGAGGTGATCCGGCTGACCATCCGCGCCAACCAGAAATGCTTTGTAACATCGCGCCTGATCTCCCCCCTCGAGGGGGAGATGTCGGCGAAGCCGACAGAGGGGGTCGGTACGATCGGACGCGACCTCCTACCTTGGACAGAGGATGCAGGCGCTTCACGCGCGGCGACCCCCTCTGGCCTGCCGGCCATCTCCCACTCGAGGGGGGAGATTAGCCAGCTTTCCAACCGATTCATCCTCACTGCCAACATCGAGGCCAAGGACGGCGGCAAGGAGATTGCCCACGGCAATGGCAAGGTGGTGCGCGCACGCCTGTCCGATGCGCTTTATTTCTGGACGACCGACCAGGGCGATTTGCCGGATCTCGGCGAGCTCAAGGCATCGGCGGAAAAATTCGGACTCGACCTGGGCAAGCCGCTCGACCAGCGCATGGCCCGCCTCGACCATCTCGGCGTTACCTTCCATGCCAAGCTCGGCACGCAGGGCGAGCGGGTGGAGCGGATCAAGCGCCTGGCCGAAGAACTGGCGCCGATCGTGGCGCAGTCGATCTCCCCCCTCCCCGCGGAGAAGGCCGCCAGGCCCGACGGGGTCGCCGCGCCAGTACACCCCGCATACACAGGCCCCCGTGGGGCGTGGCCGCC
>NZ_JAMYLA010000072.1:0-26534 GCF_040317725.1 Mesorhizobium sp. M1396
GGGGTTGGGGTTGGCTTTTTTTTTTTTCTTTCCTACTCCCCCGCGGCGTCTTCCGCTCCCTTCCGGCCCCCCCCCCCGCGCCCGGCCGGCCCCCCCCCCCCCGACGCTGGTAGCTGCGCCCCAGGGTATCCCGACCGGGCGGGCCGTTTTTATCTGGCACAGCGCCGCATTACTCAAGGTCGTGCTGCCTTTCGGCTGGGCGCGCCGGAGCCCCACAAGGCGCGCCCGAGCAAGTTCCGTCCGCCCTTGCGCGGGACAAGATCGATGTCGCTGACAAGCTTTGCCCCGCCTTCGCGCCGCTCCAATGTGACCTTGCGGCTATGGAAGGCCTCCAGCTCGGCGCGATGCGCCACGCTGATGATGGTGACATCGGGCAATTCGTGGATCACCGTCTCCATCATCTTGTCCTGGCTCTTCTCGTCGAGCGCCGAGGTTGCTTCATCCAGCACGACGATATCGGGCGTGTGCAGCAGCAGACGCGCGAAGGCGAGGCGTTGCTTTTCGCCGCCCGACAGCGTCTGGTCCCATGGCGCTTCTTCCTTGATCCTGTCGGCAAGATAGCCAAGGCCCACTTTGTCGAGGGCAGCCTTGATCTGTTTGATTGTCCACTTATCCGCCGCCGCGGGATAGGCGACCGCGCGGCGAAGGGTGCCCGAGGGGATGTAGGGACGTTGCGGCAACATGAACAGTCGCCTGCCGGCGTGGAAATTGACGCTGCCGCCGCCCCACGGCCACAGGCCCGCGACGGCCCGCACCAGCGTCGACTTGCCCGAGCCGGATTCGCCGGCCACCAGCACCCGCTCACCCGGTTCGATCGCGACCTCGGTCTCCTTGACCACGGCGGTGCCGTCGTCGAGTGTCACGGAAAGATTGTCGAGGCTGAGTATCGCACCGTCATTGGTTTCGCCGTGCTGGATGCGTCCGAGCGCATCGCTCTGTTCCGCGCGCTCGAGCCCGTCGAGCGACATCATCAGCGAGGCGATGCGCCGGGCACAGGCGTTCCAGTCGGCGAGACGGGGATAGTTGTCGACCAGCCATCCGAACGCGCCCTGCACGATGCCAAAGGCGGACGCTGCCTGCATCACCTCGCCAAGCGTCATTGAGCCTTCGAGGAATTTTGGCGCGCATAGCAGGATCGGCACGACCGGCGCAAACAGGCTCGATCCCTGCGACACCGCCGCCGTGCGCATGTGCTGGCCGGTCAGCAGCGCCCATTGCCTGAGCACATGACCGAAATTCCTGTCGATGCCGCTGCGCTCCTCCTCCTCGCCGCCGAGCAAGGCGATGCTCTCGCCGTTTTCGCGCACGCGCGTCAGCGTGTAGCGCAGTTCGGCCTCCGCCTGGTTCTTCCGCTCGGACAGCTGGACGAAGTTGCGGCCGATGACCACCATCGAGGTGGAGGTGATGGCGGCATAGATCATCGCGGTGATGACCAGGAAGCCGGGAATGGTGATGCTCTCGCCGCCGATCGGCAGGGTGAGCGCGCCGCCGATGGTCCACAGCACGACGATGAAGGTCGAGGCCGACAGGAACGCGTTGAGGACGCCGGCGATGAAATCGACCGGGGATTCGGTGGCGATGCGCAGATCCTCGGTCATGCGGGCCTCTGGGTTCTGGTGGTCGCCGCCGACGAGGTTCAGCTGGTAGTAGCGGCCGTTGGCCAGCCAGCGCGCAATGACCGCGGTGGTCAGCCAGGAACGCCAACGGCGCTGGATCGTCATGCGCAGGTAGACCTGCGCGACGACAAGGCTGCCGCTGCAGATCACCAGGGGCACGAATATGGCGCTGAGGAAATAAACGCTGCGGGCGTTGCGCTGCTCAAGGGCATCGAACATCGAGCGGTTCCAGACATTGATGCCGTACTGGAAGCCGATATTGATGCAGATCAGCAGCAGCACCCCGATGGTGAACGGCCAGGCGAGCCGATCGCCGCCGCGGCCCCAGTAGCCGCGCGCGCTGATCCAGAAACGCCTCAGCAAATAGCGCTTGCGGGCCTGCTCCGCCTCCTCGGGCGTCAGTTCTGGATCGGGTTCGACGACATCCGGCGGCGGCGCCGCCTTGCCGTCGACCTCAGGGACGGCTTGGGCGTCGACCTCGGGCGCGGCCTGCCCGTCGACCTCGGGCGCGGCTTCGACAGCCGATGCCTTTTCCTGGCGCGACTTTCCAGCACCGCGTGGTTTGGCGCCGTCGACCGATTTCAGCTTGGATTTAGCCCCGGACATAACGGCGATAACGGCTTAAAAATCAAAAGGTTTCATGATGTCCGCCGAGATCTGGATGCGAATTGTGCCAAGGCTAATACTCGCAAGAGCCTCGCCTGTAGTCGTCCTCGAATGACCGCCTTGGACCTCTTGTGGGCAGCTCGCTGCTGAGTGTCGCCACGATCAACACCAACAGCACCATGTAGTGATGTTTCCCGGTCTTGATTGGTTCTCAAGGCTTCAGGACCAACCCGCCGGTCCCGGGCCACACCAATGATGATGGCTGAGCGGTAGCTATCGGCTGGGTCGCAGGAGGCGCCTTGACCTTCGGAACCTTGTCGAATAGCTAGGGCTTGCGTGCGCGGGTATAGCTCAGTGGTAGAGCAGCAGCCTTCCAAGCTGAATATGCGGGTTCGATTCCCGCTACCCGCTCCAGACACTCATCCCCAGCACCGGCAAGCCGAAATACTGCGCACCAGGCGCGGTGGTCGTCCTTTGGGCCTATCACCAGTTCAGCGCAAAGCGGACGCTTTAGGCGCCAGCCGGATCGTCTGAGGTTTCGACTTCTGCCGAGGCAAGACCGGCTGCGGGCCGGCACGTGCGGCAGCTTGCCTATCAGGATTACGTCGGCTGCGCCGAAAAAGATCAGCGTGGAAAAACGTGCGCAAGCACTCGGCGGGGATAAATGGGGCTATGCGACGACGGCCAGCCGGCGCTGACGCTGATCCAGCGACACGATGGTCAGCCCGCTGCCGACAACCAGGAGAATGCCGCAGACCGCCAGCGCGTTGGGGAATTGCCCGAACACCAGCAGGCCTGAAATCACCGCCCAGACGGTGAAGGAATAGTAGAACGGTGCCACGGCGCTGGTCGGTCCGACGCGATAGGCCATGAAGATGAAGAAGTGGCCGAAGATCAGGAAAAAACCAGCACCTGCCATCAGCAGCAAATGGTGCGTCCCGGGCATCACCCAGCGCTCGGAAACCAGATGCGCGGCACCGGCGCCGATCAGCACCACCACGACGGCGGAAATCGCCACGATCATGCCCGGCACCTCGGCCGAGACCCGCCTGCCGGCAAGGTCGCGCGCCGCCGCAAGCGCGGCGTTGCCGAGCGCCAGCAGGGCGTAAACCGAAATGCCTTGCATGGTCGGCTGCGCCACCATCAGCGCGCCGATGAAGCCGAGCCCGATCAGCGCCATGCGCTGGCCACCGATCCGCTCGCCAAACAGGATCGAGGAGCCGACCAGCATCAAGAGCGGCGTGATCTGTCCGAGCGCGGTGGAATCGGCGATCTGCATGTTGGCGAGCGCCACGACATAACAGAGGATCGCCGCCAGCTCGAGCAGGTTCCTGCGCAGCACACGGCCGTCGAAGATCAGCGGGATCTGCTTGCCGTAGCCCAGTGCGAACAACAGCGGAAAGCCCCAGAGCGCTGCCGCGGCACCCCGCAGAAACAGCACTTCGTAGGACGGCAGGCCTGACGTCGCGAGTTTCATCATCGTGTCGTTGACGAGATACGATCCCGTCGAAACGATCATGAACAGCGGGCCACGGATTGAGGGCGGGATGAAGTGCATCCGGTCAGGAGATCAGACCTCGATGACTTCAGCAATGGTCCATGGCCTGGTCATGAATCAGACAGGGGTTGGGCAGGCAAGACAGCATTATCGCGGCTTCCATCGATCGGCTCGTCACCCATTTCATTTTGTCTCGATCCTTCCTATATCAGCGCCACATCCCCGCAATCGGATCGATGGTTCGGACTGGGTGAGACGGCACCCGGCCAAAAGACGCTTGTGTTTTTTGGCCTTTGTCGCTAATCGCCCCGCATTCGACTGAACTGAAGGTCCAGGCCGTCCAAGGAAAGAGACTATGGCAAAAGGTAAATTCGAGCGTAACAAGCCTCACGTGAACATCGGCACGATTGGCCACGTCGACCATGGCAAGACGTCGCTGACGGCGGCGATCACCAAGTATTTTGGCGAATACAAGCGCTACGACCAGATCGACGCTGCCCCTGAAGAGAAGGCGCGCGGCATCACGATCTCGACGGCGCATGTCGAATACGAGACGGCTGCCCGCCACTACGCTCACGTCGACTGCCCCGGCCACGCCGACTATGTGAAGAACATGATCACCGGTGCGGCGCAGATGGACGGCGCGATCCTGGTCGTGTCGGCCGCCGACGGCCCGATGCCGCAGACCCGCGAGCACATCCTGCTTGCCCGTCAGGTCGGCGTGCCGTCGATCGTGGTGTTTTTGAACAAGGTCGACCAGGTCGACGACGCCGAGCTGCTCGAACTGGTCGAGCTCGAGGTGCGCGAGCTTCTGACCAAGAACGAGTTCCCCGGCGACGACATTCCGATCGTCAAGGGCTCGGCGCTGGCTGCTTTGGAAGATTCGGACAAGAAGATCGGCGAGGACGCGATCCGCGAGCTGATGGCGGCGGTCGATGCCTACATCCCGACCCCGGTTCGTCCGCTCGACAAGCCGTTCCTGATGCCGATCGAGGACGTGTTCTCGATCTCGGGCCGTGGCACGGTCGTCACCGGCCGCGTCGAGCGCGGCGTGGTCAAGGTCGGCGAGGAACTCGAGATTATCGGCATCCGTCCGACGACCAAGACGACCTGCACGGGCGTCGAGATGTTCCGCAAGCTGCTCGATCAGGGCCAGGCTGGCGACAACATCGGCGCGCTGCTGCGCGGCGTTGATCGTGAAGGTGTCGAGCGCGGCCAGGTTCTGGCCAAGCCGGGGACGGTCAAGCCGCACAAGAAGTTCGTGGCCGAAGCCTACATCCTGACCAAGGACGAGGGTGGCCGTCACACGCCGTTCTTCACCAACTACCGTCCGCAGTTCTACTTCCGCACGACCGACGTGACCGGCATCGTGTCGCTGCCGGAAGGCACCGAGATGGTGATGCCGGGCGACAACATCACGGTCGATGTCGAGCTGATCGTGCCGATCGCCATGGAGGAGAAGCTGCGCTTCGCCATCCGTGAAGGCGGCCGCACCGTCGGTGCCGGCATCGTCGTCACCATCAAGGAATAACCGATACCGGCCTGTGCCGGTCGGGTTCGAAACGGAAAGGGCGGTCCTTGGGGCCGCCCTTTTCTTTTGCCTAGCGATTGGGTGTTCGTCTTGTCGGCCGGACCCTGTTGCAAGCCTTTGGACCTCGTCTAGTATAGGTTGCATCAAGGGGCTTTTTCCAATGGTTCCAGGGCGCCTTTTCCATCGTCGGGCATTGTGGTCGCTGCGGCTGATCTGCCTGCTGGCGTTGCTTGTCACCGGACGTGCCTTTGCGACGGATACGGCCCCGGATCTCGGTCCGACGATGCGGTTCGGCATTGTCCGCGGCAATGCACAGGGGTGCGAGCCGATCTGCCCGGAATGGATCTCGGCGGAAGGCTCGATAGAAGCTGGAACGCCGGCTTTGTTCAAACGCATGCTGAAGATGCTTGGCGGGCGAAAACTGCCGATCGTCGTCAATTCTCCCGGCGGCAATGTGGAGGCGGCGCTGATGCTTGGCCGGCTGATCCGCAAGAACAAGCTCGATATCGCCATCGGCAAGACGGCGTTCTCCGGTTGCCAGCCCGACGCGAATGGTTGCCAGGACCGTGACAAGAATGGCACCCGCTACTTTGGCAGTGTCCTTGCCTATGGCGCCATGTGCAATTCCGCCTGTCCGTTGATGTTTGCCGGTGGCGTCCGGCGGGTAGCAGGCGAATGGACCTATCTCGGCGTCCATCAGATCACCACGACCTACATCCGCACGAAACTGCAATACCGGACCACCTACCGTATCGTGGGGGGCAAGAAGAAGGTCCTCAACACAAGGATCGTCAGCCGCAAGAACGCCGGCAGCTACAAGACCTACGAGATGAGCAAGGCGGTGGAGAAAAAGCTGGCGGCCTATCTCAACGAGATGGGCATCGAACAAAGCGTGCTCGAAACGATGAAGAGCACGCCGGCCAGCGAAATCCACCAGATCGCCCTCGACGACATGCTGACGATGAAATTGGTCACCAGTGTGGATGCCGTGGACTTATTGACCGCCGCGAGCCTGTGCAGGCCGGATCGATTGGCCGCGAATTGCCTGGAAATACCGGGGAATAAGCCCGATAGCCTGACGACCGCGGCCAAGCCTGCTCCGCTGCCGGCCGAGCCCGAGAGTGTGCAGCGCAATGAAGACATGCGCTTTGTCGTGGTTCGCGGCGGCAACCCTCTCTGCAATCCGGATTGCCCGGAATGGATCTCGGCGGAAGGCGTGATCACGCCTCGGACCCCGCGGAGGCTGCGCCAGTTGCTCGCCACGCTTGGCGACCGGCTGCTGCCTGTCGTGATCAGCTCAAAGGGTGGCGACCTGCTTGGCGCTGTGGCTGCGGGACGGCTTATCCATCAAAGAAAGCTCGACGTCGCCGTTGGCCGCACCGATTTCGTCGACTGTGACCCGGAAGAGTGGAGTTGCCTGGCCAAGGAGGGCGCCTATGCCGGGCTGAGCATCGATGCGGGGGCGGAGTGCGGTTCGGCCTGTGCGCTCATGCTTGCCAGTGGCGTGAGACGGCTTGTTGGTCCCCGTGCGCGGCTTAGCCTATACCCGATGGGGCAAAAGCGGGTGGTCAAGGCCTATCTCGAGGAGATGGGGATCGATCCCGCTCTTTTCACGGCGATCGAGGGGCCCTCGGTCGAGCGGCAGCTGGAACCCGACACGATGCTGAGGCTCGGGCTGACGACGAGCCCGCAATCGGTCGACGCGCTGACCGGCGCCACCATCTGCGACGGGGTGCCGAAACCGCGGAATTGCCGGATGCGGCCTTCCGCCAATGCCGAGGCTGACGCGCCCGCCAAACTGTAGAGCGGCAACGTCGGAGACTGACCATCGAGGCAGGTTGAGCCATGCTCGATTTTGCCGCTATCGTCGCTGCTGCCGGCGCCGGGGCCGGCGGAGGATCGAGAATGAGCCAGGATATCCCGACACTCTACGAATGGGCCGGCGGCAGCGAGGCGTTGAACCGGCTGACCCAGATTTTCTACGACAAGGTGGCGCAGGATCCGATCGTCGGGCCGGTATTCAAGGCCATGTCGCCGGATCATCCCGCCCATGTCGCGGCCTTCATCGGCGAGGTTTTCGGCGGACCGAAAACCTACAGCGAGCAATTTGGCGGCCACCGCGAGATGGTCACGCATCATCTGGGCAAGCATCTGACCGAGGAGCAGCGCCGCCGCTGGATCAACCTCCTGGCCGACGCCGCCGACGCGGTCGCCCTGCCTGACGATCCGGAATTTCGTTCGGCCTTCATGGGCTATGTCGAATGGGGATCGCGGCTGGCCAAGATGAACTCCAATCTCGGCGAAACTTGCGATCCTCAGACGGAACCGATGCCGGCCTGGGGCTGGGGTGTGCCGGGCGGGCCGTATCGGCCACCGGGTCCAAAGTAGCTTTCGGTCGCCACGGGAGTCTCGGAGCAATGCCGAGAAATTTCAAGATCGTGCGCTGGCGCGAGTGGGAAGGCCTCGGCCTCGAACATCTGGTGCTAGGGAACGGGGTTAAGGCGCGTTTGCTTGCAAACCGCTCTTTACAGAGCGTGCGGAAGCTTTTAGGAAGCGCCTGCTGCGCCGATATGCGCACGTACGGGCATAGCTCAGTTGGTAGAGCGGCGGTCTCCAAAACCGCAGGTCGTAGGTTCGAGCCCTGCTGCCCGTGCCATTTCTCGAAATGGCGTTTCAAAACGATATTTCTGCGGTCTGCCCTTTGAAAATCGGCGACCCGCTTGCCATATCAGCTCGCTTGGGGCATAAAGGCCTCATAGCCGGGACGGAACGACTGGATGGTTCCGATGCGGCGTTTGGTCATAAAGCGGACACTTGCCACTTGCGTGGATCAAGAATCGGTTTTATGTAGACGAAACAGACACGCGACGCGTGGAGCTGGGAAGCCGGCTTTACGCGTCTGATTTGCATGGGCGAATTGATTGCGCTGATTCGGCGTGAGATTGGCTCAGGCGGCACGTCCCGGCCAGCGGGATCATCCAGGAGACCCGGCCAACGGGTCTTGAAGACAGAGCGGCATATGGCTTCGAAAACCACAAATCCTTTCGTCTTTCTCCAGCAGGTTCGCGCGGAGACCGCCAGGGTGACTTGGCCGTCGCGGCGCGAAACGATGATCTCGACGGTCATGGTCCTGGCTTTCGCTGTGATCGCGATGATCTTTTTCTTCACCGCTGATCAGCTCATGGGCCTCGCGGTCGAACAGATTCTGGGCATCGGACGCTAAGTCCGGCGATTACGGAGAAGTCTTGAAATGACCGCGCGCTGGTACATCGTCCACGCCTATTCGAACTTTGAAAAGAAGGTCGCCGAGGACATCGAGAACAAGGCCAAGCAGAAGGGCCTGTCCGCCGATATCCACCAGATCGTGGTGCCGACCGAGAAGGTCGTCGAGATTCGTCGCGGCCGCAAGGTCGATGCCGAGCGCAAGTTCTTCCCGGGCTATGTGCTCCTGAAGGCCAACCTGACCGACGCTGTGTTCTCGCTGGTCAAGAACACGCCGAAGGTCACCGGCTTCCTGGGTGACTCCAAGCCGGTGCCGATCACCGAGGCGGAAGCCCAGCGCATTCTGAACCAGGTGCAGGAAGGCGTCGAGCGGCCCAAGCCCTCGGTCACCTTCGAGATCGGCGAGGCGATCCGCGTTTCGGATGGTCCCTTCGCGTCGTTCAACGGTTTCGTCCAGGAAGTGGACGAGGAGCGGGCGCGGCTCAAGGTGGAAGTTTCGATCTTCGGGCGCGCCGTGCCTGTCGATCTGGAATTCGGACAGGTCGAAAAGGGCTGATCCGAAATCCTGCCGCCAAGCGCGGCAGGGAAGAGCGGCGCGAAGATCGCGCGGCTCTTGAGAACGGTGGGAGACGAGTGCGGCTTTAGCCGGCCGCATGGATCGCACCACCAGACTGCAACCGCCGGCACTTTCCCGTTCATGGGAGCCGGCATAGACAAAGGCAGGAAAAGAGATGGCTAAGAAAATTGCAGGCCAGCTCAAGCTCCAGGTCAAAGCGGGATCGGCCACGCCGTCTCCCCCGATCGGCCCGGCGCTTGGTCAGCGTGGCATCAACATCATGGAGTTCTGCAAGGCGTTCAACGCGCAGACCCAGGAAATGGAAAAGGGATCGCCGGTTCCGGTCGTCATCACCTACTACCAGGACAAGTCCTTCACCTTCGTCATGAAGACGGCGCCGGTGAGCTACTTCCTGAAGAAGGCGGCTAACCTGACGTCTGGTTCCAAGGAGCCGGGCAAGGTCAAGGCCGGTACGGTTTCGCGTGACAAGGTCCGCGAGATCGCCACCGCGAAGATGAAGGATCTGAACGCAAACGACGTCGAAGCGGCCATGCGCATGGTCGAGGGCTCCGCCCGCTCGATGGGTCTGGAAGTGGTGGGCTAAGATCATGGCAAAGATTGCAAAGCGTGTATCGAAGACCCGCGAAGGCATCGATCCCAACAAGGCTTACGCCCTGGGTGATGCACTGAAGCTGCTCAAGGACCGTTCCTCGGTCAAGTTCGACGAGACCATCGAAGTCGCCATGAACCTCGGCGTCGACCCGCGCCACGCCGACCAGATGGTCCGCGGCGTGGTCAATCTGCCGAACGGCACCGGCCGCTCGGTGCGCGTCGCTGTGTTCGCACGCGGCGACAAGGCTGACGAAGCGCGCGCCGCCGGCGCCGACATCGTCGGTGCCGAGGATCTGGTCGACATCGTCCAGAAGGGCACGATCGATTTCGATCGCTGCATCGCGACGCCGGACATGATGCCGCTCGTCGGCCGTCTGGGCAAAGTGCTCGGCCCGCGCGGCATGATGCCGAACCCGAAGGTCGGCACCGTAACCACCGACGTTGCCGCCGCCGTCAAGGCATCGAAGGGCGGCGCTGTCGAGTTCCGCGTCGAGAAGGCCGGCATCGTTCATGCCGGCGTCGGCAAGGTCTCGTTCGAGGTCAAGGCCCTGGAAGAGAACATCCGCGCCTTCGCCGACGCGGTGACCAAGGCAAAGCCAGCTGGCGCCAAGGGCAACTACGTCAAGAAGGTGTCGGTCACCTCGACGATGGGCCCGGGCCTCAAGCTCGACGTCGCGACGCTCACAGCGTCCTGATACGAACATTTGGATCGGCCGCTAAAGGGCTGATCCGCAAGTGAATTCCGGGCCTCCGACTCGTCGGCGGCCCGGTACCGGAAACCGAGAGGTTTCCGGACATCCTGTCCGAGATTGCAGGCGGCCCAGAAGCCTTAATTCGATTTGGGCCTGCATGAGACGGGTGAAGACCGGACAACGGAGCGATTGCTCCAATGAAAGGTTCGAACCGTGTTTGCCTTTTGTCTGCGCATCGTCCGGCTTGCCGGCCGGTGTGGCGAAAGGGGGCAGGATCCTCGAGCGTCGTTCGGGAGATCCGTTACTGGATGGCCCGGCCGACAAAGGCAACCCGACGCCTGTCCCCGTTAATGGGGCAGGGGTCAACTGGAGATAGGCAGTGGACAGAGCGGAAAAACGCGAACTCGTCACGGGCCTGAACGGTGCGTTCTCGAACGCAGGTTCAGTGGTCGTGGCCCACTACGCCGGTATCACCGTCGCGCAAATGAACGACCTTCGGTCGAAAATGCGCGCCGCCGGTGGCACCGTCAAAGTCGCGAAGAACCGTCTCGCCAAAATCGCTCTTCAGGGCACGGACTCCGCATCGATCATCGAGCTGTTCAAGGGACAGACGCTGATTGCTTATTCGGAGGATCCGATTGCGGCGCCGAAGGTCGCGTCCGATTTCGCCAAGGGAAATGACAAGCTTGTCATTCTCGGTGGCGCAATGGGCACCACCTCGCTCAACGCCGACGGTGTGAAGGCACTCGCCACACTTCCGTCGCTCGATGAGCTGCGCGCCAGGCTGGTTGGCATGATCGCCACGCCGGCAACCCGGATCGCCCAGATCGTCAATGCGCCAGCGGCTTCGGTCGCGCGCGTCATCGGCGCTTACGCCCGGAAGGACGAGGCGGCATGAGGCCGTTCCTCGCTATCACAAACACACGTTCGAACCTTATGAAGGAATACAACAATGGCTGATCTCGCAAAGATCGTAGACGACCTTTCGAAGCTGACCGTCCTCGAGGCGGCCGAGCTGTCGAAGCTTCTGGAAGAAAAGTGGGGCGTTTCCGCCGCTGCTCCGGTGGCTGTTGCCGCTGCTGGCGGTGGTGCGGCCGCTGCTGCTCCGGTCGAGGAAAAGACGGAATTCGACGTCGTCCTCACCGAGGCAGGCGCTCAGAAGATCAACGTCATCAAGGAAGTCCGCGCCATCACCGGTCTTGGCCTCAAGGAAGCCAAGGATCTGGTTGAAGCGGCTCCGAAGCCGGTCAAGGAAGCCGTTTCCAAGGCCGACGCTGACAAGTTCAAGGCCCAGCTGGAAGCAGCCGGCGCCAAGGTCGAACTGAAGTAAGCGTAAAAGCGGCGGACGGCCTCGCGCCGTCCGCCACTCCCTTCGCCTGGAAGGGAGCATGCGTAACGCGAGACGTACGAGAACCTCTTTCCTGAGGGCCGAAACCGGCCTTCAGGAAACGGGTTTTCTCCCGTTCTAACCGGCCGCCGACAGGCGCCGGGAAAACAGACAGAGGGTTGCCGCCAAGGTGGCCCAGCATGCAAGGCGAGCCGCGGCGAGGCTCGTCCCGAGTTTTGAGCTAAGGAGCGACGATGGCCCAGACCCAGACTTTCAATGGCCGCAGACGCGTACGCAAGTTCTTCGGAAAGATTCCGGAAGTTGCGGAGATGCCGAACCTGATCGAGGTTCAGAAGGCATCCTATGACCAGTTCCTGATGGTGGCGGAGCCGAAGGGCGGGCGTCCGGACGAGGGACTGCAGGCAGTTTTCAAGTCGGTCTTCCCGATCTCCGATTTTTCCGGCTCCTCGATGCTGGAGTTCGTGAAGTACGAGTTCGAAGGACCGAAATTCGACGTTGACGAATGCCGTCAGCGCGACCTCACCTATGCCGCACCGCTCAAGGTGACGCTGCGCCTCATCGTGTTCGATATCGACGAGGATACCGGCGCCAAGTCCATCAAGGACATCAAGGAGCAGGACGTCTACATGGGCGACATGCCGCTCATGACCCTGAACGGCACCTTCATCGTCAACGGCACCGAGCGCGTCATCGTCTCGCAGATGCACCGCTCGCCGGGCGTCTTCTTCGACCATGACAAAGGCAAGTCGCACTCGTCGGGCAAGCTTCTGTTTGCCGCGCGCGTCATCCCCTATCGCGGTTCGTGGCTCGACATCGAGTTCGATTCCAAGGACGTCGTGCACGCCCGCATCGATCGTCGCCGCAAGATCCCGGTGACGTCGCTGCTGATGGCGCTCGGCATGGACGGCGAAGAGATCCTGTCGACCTTCTACAACAAGATCACCTACAAGCGCGCCGGCGACCATTGGCGCATTCCGTTCAACGTCGAGCGTTTCCGCGGCCTCAAGGCTGTCGGCGACCTGGTCGATGCCGATACGGGCGAGGTCGTCGTCGAAGCCGGCAAGAAGATCACCGCACGCCAGGCAAGGGCGCTCGGCGAAAAAGGTCTCAAGGCGATCAAGGCGACCGACGAGGATCTGCTCGGCAACTACCTGGCCGAGGACATCGTCAACTTCGCCACCGGCGAGATCTTCCTCGAAGCCGGCGACGAGATCGACGAGAAGACGCTGAAGGTTCTGCTCGGCACCGGCGAAGACGAGATCAAGGTTCTCGACATCGACCACGTCAATGTCGGCGCCTATATCCGCAACACGCTCAACGTCGACAAGAACGAGAGCCGCCAGGACGCGCTGTTCGACATCTATCGTGTCATGCGTCCCGGCGAGCCGCCGACGCTCGAAACCGCCGAAGCCATGTTCAACTCGCTGTTCTTCGACTCAGAGCGCTACGATCTGTCGGCCGTCGGCCGCGTCAAGATGAACATGCGTCTCGAGCTCAAGGCCGAGGACACCGTGCGCGTGCTGCGCAAGGACGACATCCTGGCCGTGGTCAGGACGCTGGTCGAACTGCGTGACGGCAAGGGCGAAATCGACGACATCGACAATCTCGGCAACCGTCGCGTGCGTTCGGTCGGCGAGCTGATGGAAAACCAGTACCGCGTCGGCCTGCTGCGCATGGAGCGCGCGATCAAGGAGCGTATGTCCTCGATCGAGATCGACACGGTCATGCCGCAGGATCTGATCAACGCCAAGCCGGCGGCCGCCGCCGTGCGCGAGTTCTTCGGTTCCTCACAGCTGTCGCAGTTCATGGACCAGACCAACCCGCTGTCGGAGATCACTCACAAGCGCCGCCTCTCGGCGCTTGGACCGGGCGGTCTGACCCGCGAGCGCGCCGGCTTCGAAGTGCGCGACGTGCACCCGACGCATTACGGCCGCATCTGCCCGATCGAGACACCGGAAGGCCCCAATATCGGTCTGATCAACTCGCTGGCCACCTTCGCGCGCGTCAACAAGTACGGCTTTATCGAGAGCCCGTACCGCAAGATCGTCGACGGCAAGCTGACCAATGAGGTCGTCTATCTCTCGGCGATGGAAGAGGCCAAGCACCATGTCGCGCAGGCCAACGCCGAGCTCGACAAGAACGGTGGTTTCGTCGACGAATTCGTCATTTGCCGCAGCGCCGGCGAAGTGATGATGGCGCCGCGCGAAAACGTCGATCTGATGGACGTTTCGCCCAAGCAGATGGTGTCAGTGGCCGCCGCCCTGATCCCGTTCCTGGAAAACGACGACGCCAACCGCGCCCTGATGGGCTCGAACATGCAGCGTCAGGCCGTGCCGCTGGTGCGCGCCGAGGCGCCGTTCGTCGGCACCGGCATGGAGCCGATCGTCGCCCGTGACTCCGGCGCCGCCATCGGCGCCCGCCGCGGCGGCATCGTCGACCAGGTCGACGCGACGCGTATCGTTATCCGCGCCACCGAGGATCTCGATCCGGGCAAGTCCGGCGTCGATATCTACCGGCTGATGAAGTTCCAGCGTTCGAACCAGAACACCTGCATCAACCAGCGTCCGCTGGTTCGTATGGGCGACCGGGTCAACAAGGGCGACATCATCGCCGACGGTCCGTCGACCGAGCTCGGTGATCTGGCGCTCGGCCGCAACGTGCTGGTCGCGTTCATGCCGTGGAATGGCTACAACTACGAGGACTCGATCCTCCTGTCCGAACGTATCGTCGCCGATGACGTCTTCACCTCGATCCACATCGAGGAGTTCGAGGTCATGGCGCGCGATACCAAGCTCGGGCCTGAGGAAATCACGCGCGATATCCCGAACGTCTCGGAAGAAGCGCTGAAGAACCTCGACGAAGCCGGCATCGTCTACATCGGTGCCGAAGTTCAGCCGGGTGATATCCTGGTCGGCAAGATCACGCCGAAGGGCGAAAGCCCGATGACGCCGGAAGAAAAGCTTCTGCGCGCCATCTTCGGCGAAAAGGCATCCGATGTGCGCGACACCTCGATGCGCATGCCTCCGGGCACTTTCGGCACCGTCGTCGAGGTGCGCGTGTTCAATCGCCACGGTGTGGAGAAGGACGAGCGCGCCATGGCGATCGAGCGCGAGGAGATCGAACGCCTCGCCAAGGACCGCGACGACGAGCAGGCCATTCTGGACCGCAACGTCTACGCGCGTCTTTCCGACGTGCTCGTAGGCAAGGAAGCGATCGCTGGACCGAAGGGCTTCAAGAAGGGCTCGACGCTGTCCAAGGATACGCTCGACGAGTATCCGCGCTCGCAGTGGTGGCAGTTTGCCGTGGAGAACGAAAAGCTCCAGAGCGAACTCGAAGCCCTGCGTGGCCAGTACGACGACTCCAAGAAGGCGCTCGAACAGCGCTTCATGGACAAGGTCGAGAAGGTCCAGCGCGGCGACGAAATGCCTCCGGGCGTCATGAAGATGGTCAAGGTCTTCGTGGCCGTGAAGCGCAAGATGCAGCCCGGCGACAAGATGGCCGGCCGTCACGGCAACAAGGGTGTCGTGTCGCGGATCGTTCCGGTCGAGGACATGCCTTTCCTCGAGGACGGCACGCATGCAGATATCGTGCTCAACCCGCTGGGTGTGCCGAGCCGCATGAATGTCGGCCAGATCCTGGAAACGCATCTGGGCTGGGCATGCGCGGGCATGGGCAAGAAGATCGGCGAGCTGATCGACGCGTACAAGGTGGCGGGCGATATCAAGCCGCTGCGCAAGACGCTCGAAAGCTTCATCCCGGCCAACGACCGCAACGAGCCGGTTCGCGAGTATGACGACGAGAGCATCGTTCGCCTCAGCGAGCAGATGCGCCGCGGCGTTTCGATCGCGACCCCGGTGTTCGACGGCGCGCATGAGGCTGACATCAACATCATGCTGGAGCAGGCGGGCCTGCACACCAGCGGTCAGTCGCAGCTCTATGACGGACGCACCGGCGAGCCGTTCGATCGCAAGGTGACGATGGGCTACATATATATGCTCAAGCTTCACCATCTCGTGGACGACAAGATCCACGCGCGTTCGATCGGTCCGTACTCGCTCGTCACCCAGCAGCCGCTGGGCGGCAAGGCGCAGTTCGGTGGCCAGCGCTTCGGCGAGATGGAGGTCTGGGCGCTCGAAGCATACGGCGCCGCCTACACGCTGCAGGAAATGCTGACGGTGAAGTCGGACGACGTCGCCGGCCGCACCAAGGTCTACGAGGCGATCGTCCGTGGCGACGACACCTTCGAGGCCGGCATTCCGGAGAGCTTCAACGTTCTCGTCAAGGAAATGCGGTCTCTCGGCCTCAATGTCGAGCTTGAGAACACCAAGCTCGACGACAACCCGATCCGGCTGCCCGACGCGGCCGAGTAAGAAAGACATCCGGTCGCGGGCTGCCGCGACCGGATGCACCAAATTCTTCGGCCAGTGGCCGACAAGACGGCGGGCGTTTGGCTCGCGACTAGATGCAAGGGGTTTTCGAGGACCCCGAAAAGGAGAACGGCATGAACCAAGAGGTCATGAATCTCTTCAATCCGCAGGCGCCTGCGCAGGTGTTCGATTCCATCCGGATATCGCTTGCCAGCCCTGAGAAGATTCTGTCCTGGTCTTTCGGCGAGATCAAGAAGCCGGAGACCATCAACTACCGCACCTTCAAGCCGGAGCGTGACGGTCTGTTCTGCGCGCGCATTTTTGGCCCGATCAAGGACTATGAGTGCCTGTGCGGCAAGTACAAGCGCATGAAGTACAAGGGCGTCATCTGCGAGAAGTGCGGCGTCGAAGTCACGCTGTCGCGCGTTCGCCGCGAGCGCATGGGCCATATCGAACTGGCGGCACCGGTCGCCCATATCTGGTTCCTGAAGTCGCTGCCGTCGCGCATCGGCACGCTGCTCGACATGACCCTGAAGGACATCGAGCGCGTCCTCTACTTCGAGAACTACATCGTCACCGAACCTGGCCTCACCGCGCTGAAGGAGCACCAGTTGCTCAGCGAGGAAGAGTACATGATCGCCGTCGACGAGTATGGCGAGGATAGCTTCACCGCCATGATCGGCGCCGAGGCCATTCATGACCTCCTGGCCGGCATGGACCTGGAGAAGATCGCCGGCGACCTGCGTTCGGAACTGGCTTCGACCACCTCCGAGCTGAAGCAGAAGAAGTATCTGAAGCGGCTCAAGGTCGTCGAGAACTTCATGGAATCCGGCAACCGTCCGGAATGGATGATCATGAAGGTGGTTCCGGTGATCCCGCCGGACCTGCGCCCGCTCGTCCCGCTGGACGGTGGACGCTTCGCCACGTCGGATCTGAACGACCTCTATCGCCGCGTCATCAACCGCAACAACCGTCTGAAGCGGCTGATCGAGCTGCGCGCCCCCGGCATCATCGTGCGCAATGAAAAGCGCATGCTGCAGGAAGCCGTCGATGCGCTGTTCGACAACGGCCGTCGCGGCCGCGTCATCACCGGCGCCAACAAGCGTCCGCTGAAGTCGCTGTCCGACATGCTCAAGGGCAAGCAGGGCCGGTTCCGCCAGAACCTGCTCGGCAAGCGCGTCGACTATTCCGGCCGCTCGGTCATCGTGACCGGCCCGGAGCTCAAGCTGCACCAGTGCGGCCTGCCCAAGAAGATGGCGCTCGAACTGTTCAAGCCCTTCATCTACGCCCGTCTCGACGCCAAGGGTTACTCCTCGACCGTCAAGCAGGCGAAGAAGCTGGTCGAGAAGGAGCGTCCGGAAGTCTGGGATATCCTCGACGAGGTCATCCGCGAGCATCCGGTGCTGTTGAACCGTGCGCCGACGCTGCACCGTCTCGGCATCCAGGCGTTCGAGCCGATCCTGATCGAAGGCAAGGCGATCCAGCTGCACCCGCTGGTCTGCACGGCCTTCAACGCCGACTTCGACGGCGACCAGATGGCCGTTCACGTGCCGCTGTCGCTGGAAGCGCAGCTTGAAGCCCGCGTGCTGATGATGTCGACCAACAACATCCTGCACCCGGCTTCCGGCGCGCCGATCATCGTGCCGTCGCAGGACATGGTTCTCGGTCTCTACTATCTCTCGATCGTCAACCAGAACGAGCCGGGCGAGGGCATGGTGTTTGCCGACATGGGCGAACTCCAGCACGCGCTCGAGACCAAGGCGGTGACGCTGCACTCCAAGATCAAGGGTCGTTTCCGCACGGTCGACGCCGAAGGCAAGGTCGTGTCGAAGATCCATGACACCACCCCTGGCCGCATGATCATCGGCGAGCTTCTGCCGAAGAATGTCAACGTGCCTTATGAGACCGCCAACCAGGAGATGACCAAGAAGAACATCTCCAAGATGATCGACACCGTCTACCGCCACTGCGGTCAGAAGGAGACGGTCATTTTCTGCGATCGCATCATGGCGCTCGGCTTCAGCCATGCCTGCCGTGCCGGCATTTCGTTCGGCAAGGACGACATGCTGATCCCGGATGCCAAGATCAAGCTGGTCTCCGATACCGAGGCTTTGGCCAAGGAATACGAGCAGCAGTACAATGACGGTCTGATCACGCAGGGCGAGAAGTACAACAAGGTCGTGGACGCCTGGGCCAAGTGCTCGGAAAAGGTCGCCGACGAAATGATGGCCCGCATCAAGGCGGTCGAGTTCGAGGACAATGGCCGTCAAAAGCCGATGAACTCGATCTACATGATGTCGCACTCCGGTGCGCGTGGCTCGCCCACCCAGATGCGTCAGCTCGCCGGCATGCGCGGCCTTATGGCCAAGCCGTCGGGTGAAATCATCGAGACGCCGATCATCTCGAACTTCAAGGAAGGCCTGACCGTGCTCGAGTACTTCAACTCGACCCACGGCGCCCGCAAGGGTCTGGCCGACACCGCCTTGAAGACGGCGAACTCGGGTTACCTCACCCGTCGTCTGGTCGACGTGGCGCAGGACTGCATCGTCAACTCCGTCGACTGCGGCACCGACAAGGGCCTCACCATGCAGCCGATCGTCGATGCCGGTCAGGTCGTCGCTTCGGTCGGCCAGCGCGTGCTGGGTCGTACGTCGCTCGACGACATCACCCATCCGGTGTCGGGCGAGATCCTGGTCAAGGCCGGAACGCTGATGGACGAGCGTGACGTGGAACAGATCGAAAAGGCCGGCGTTCAGTCGGTTCGCATTCGCTCGGCACTGACTTGCGAAGTCAGGGTTGGCGTCTGCGCGGTCTGCTACGGTCGCGATCTGGCCCGCGGCACCCCGGTCAACCAGGGTGAAGCAGTCGGCGTCATCGCGGCGCAGTCGATCGGCGAGCCGGGTACCCAGCTCACCATGCGTACCTTCCACATGGGCGGTACGGCACAGGTGGTGGATAGCTCGTTCCTTGAAGCCTCCTATGAGGGCAAGGTCGAGATCCGCAACCGCAACGTGGTGCGCAACTCCGACGGCCAGCAGATGGTCATGGGCCGCAACATGGCGGTGCTGATCCTTGACGAAGCCGGCAAGGAGCGTGCCTCGCACCGCCTCACCTATGGTTCGCGCATCTTCGTGGACGATGGTGACAAGGTGAAGCGCGGCCAGCGTATCGCCGAGTGGGATCCCTACACCCGCCCGGTCCTCACCGAAATCGAGGGCAGGGTGTCGTACGAGGATCTGGTCGACGGCATTTCCGTTCAGGAAACCGCCGACGAGTCGACCGGCATCACCAAGCGTGAGGTCATCGACTGGCGCTCGACGCCACGCGGCAACGACTTGAAGCCGGCGATTGCCATCCAGGACGCCAAGGGCAAGGTCGGCAAGCTGTCCAAGGGTGGCGACGCCCGCTTCCTGCTCTCGGTCGAGGCCATTCTTTCGGTCGAGCCGGGCTCGCAGGTTCGGCCCGGCGACGTGCTGGCGCGTATCCCGATGGAAAGCGCCAAGACCAAGGACATCACCGGCGGTCTGCCGCGTGTGGCCGAACTGTTCGAGGCACGTCGTCCGAAGGATCACGCCATCATCGCCGAGATCGACGGTACGATCCGCTTCGGCCGCGACTACAAGAACAAGCGTCGCATCATCATCGAGCCGCATGACTCGACGCTTGAGCCGGTCGAATATTTGATCCCGAAGGGCAAGCCGTTCCATCTCCAGGACGGCGACGTCATCGAGAAGGGCGACTACATCCTCGACGGCAATCCGGCGCCGCACGACATCCTGGCGATCAAGGGCGTGGAGGCACTTGCTTCCTACCTCGTCAACGAAATCCAGGAAGTCTACCGTCTGCAGGGCGTGTCGATCAACGACAAGCACATCGAGGTGATCGTTCGCCAGATGCTGCAGAAGGTCGAGATCACGGTGCAGGGCGACTCGACCTACATTCCAGGCGATCATGTCGACGTGATCGAACTGGAAGAGGTCAACGAGCGTCTGGTCGAGGACGGCAAGAAGCCGGCCGAAGGCCTGCCGGTGCTGCTCGGCATCACCAAGGCATCGCTGCAGACGCCGTCCTTCATCTCGGCCGCCTCCTTCCAGGAGACGACCCGAGTGCTGACGGAAGCTGCGGTTGCCGGCAAGACCGACATGCTGCAGGGACTGAAGGAAAACGTCATCGTCGGCCGGCTTATCCCGGCCGGCACCGGCGGCACGATGAGCCAGATCCGGCGCATCGCCACCTCGCGCGACGAACTGATCATCGATGAGCGCCGCAAGGCTTCCGGTGTGGAAGTCGCCGAGCCGATGCTGGCCGACATGACAAACGCCGCGCAGTAAGCACGGAAGACGAGAAGAAGGAAAAGGGGCCAAGTGGCCCCTTTTTCGCGTTTTGGGTTCCGCATCGGATCGGAGAAGAAAACGATGAGCAAGAAGAGTTGGGCGGCAGTCGACGACTACATCGTCGGTTCCCTGTTTGAAGCGGACCCCGTCCTTGATGCCGTTCTGGCGGCCAACCACGACCACGGCCTGCCGGCGATCGACGTGTCGCCGGCGCAAGGCAAGCTGCTTTCACTTCTTGTGCGCATACGGGGAGCGAAGAAGGTTCTCGAAATCGGCACGCTGGGCGGCTATTCGACGATCTGGATGGCGCGGGCGCTGCCTGTCGATGGCAAGATCGTGACGCTTGAGCTCGATCCGCGCCACGCCGACGTCGCGCGATCGAATTTCGAGCGGGCAGGCGTCTCGGAGCGGGTGGACCTGCGGGTCGGGCCGGCCCTTCAGTCGCTTGCCGCGCTGGGTGCCGAGAATGCCGGACCGTTCGACCTTATCTTCATCGACGCCGACAAGCCGAACAACCCGCACTATTTATCCTGGGCCATGCGGTTGGCTCGGCCCGGAACAGTCATCGTCTGCGACAACGTCATACGCGACGGTGCCGTGGTGAATGAAGATGGCCGCGATGCCAATGTCGAAGGGGCACGCGCCGCATTCTCGTTCATTGGCGGCGAGAAGCATCTGGACGGCACCGCCATCCAGACCGTTGGCGCGAAGGGCTATGACGGCTTTGCCATCGCGATCGTCAATTGACAGCCGATAGGCGAACAGCCAAGCCGTCCCTGTTCAATCGAAGAAGGCCTCGACCACGTTGCGCTTGCCGAGCATGAAGGCATCGGCGACATGCTGGAGAGGCGCCAGATCGACATCGGAGATGCCGGCACGCACGATCTCGGCGAAGCGCCTGTAGAGCATCGGGTATTCAGCCTCCGGCTCGTCATGAACCACCTTACCGTCGATAGCGAGCTTTGAGCCGCCGCCCGACAGCACCATGGCGCCCTTGTCGGTGTCGGCCAGGATGTCCCAGCTTTGCGGGCCGGTCTGCAGCCAGTCGAGATCCATCATCACCGGCAGCCCGTTCGAGGTGCGGAAGGCGACGCGCGCGGCAACCGGGGATGCGCGGTTTTCGGGAAAATCCAGAACCGCCGAAGTGATGAACATCGCCGGCAGGATGTGAGTGGCGATCGATAGCGCGTTGATGCCGGGATCGAAGACGCCAAAACCGCCGGGAGCCCAGATCCATTCCTGGTTCGGGTGCCAGCGGCGCACGTCTTCCTTCCAGTTGATGGCGGCCGAGCTGATGCGCGCCGAGCTCAGGAAGGCGCGCGCGGCCTCCACCGCCGGCGCATAGCGCGAGTGCCAGCTGGCGAACAGCGAGACGCCGTTCCGCGCGGCCAATGCCTTGAGGTCCTCGACCTCGCTGACAGTGGCGCCTGGCGGCTTTTCCAGGAAGACATGCTTCTTCGCCTCGAGTGCCGTCCGCGCCGCGTCGTAGCGGAACTGCGGCGGCATGCAGAGCGATACGGCCTCGAGTTCGGGCACCGCATCGAGCATGGATTCGATGGTCGGGAAATTCGGAATGTCATCCACCTTGCCATGCCGGCTGGCAGCAGCGATCAGGCGATAATCCTGGTCCTTCGCCAGGGCCGGCAGGTGCTGGTCGCGGACGATCTTGCCGACGCCGACGATGCCTATCTTGATGGGCTGGGACACGGTCGCTCCGTCTGTTGAATGATGGTGATGGCTTCTTATCAGAACACTTGCCCCGGGCAAGCCGGAGCCGACAAGCCCACCCCAGCCCTCCTCGAACCGCCGCGCCGGCGTTCAGGAAGCCCCGATCGCCGATTCGCCTCGATGGCCGATTCGAAAACTGAGCCGAGGCCGGGTTTCAGATCGGCACGTCGAAGGTAACGATCGAAACTTCGCCTTCGAGCGCGCCCTGGAAGGCGGAGATATGCGGCTCTTCATCGGGCACGCCGTCCATGTCGCCTATCTGGTCGAGCTCGGCCTCGGCGTAACCTTCCGCGGCAAGCGATTCGAGTGCCCGGCGCACCGCCGAATCGTCGTCGGGCGCGACCAGCATGACGTGGACGCCTTCCGGTTTGCCGCCCTTTTTCTTCCACACCCGGCCGGTGATGATGGTGACCGGGCGTTCTTCATTGTCGTTCACGGGTCGATTCCTCTTGGCGATGTGTGGGCGGGCGAGGGGGTTCTGTCTGCTCATGCGGCCTTTTCGCATGAAGAAGAGCCGCGCAACAGCGCAAAGCCATTCACTTTGCTAAAGGCTTGGCACTTTCTTCCTCGCCCTTGCAAAATCGCGAAAGAAAATTACATGCGTTTTTCGCATGGCTGCCGAGCCTTGATTGGCGCGCAATATTTAGCGCTCCGGGCTTGACGGTCCGCGGTCTTACGAGTAGAAGCCGCCCAGTCAGAACCGATGTGAGGCTCTCCCTTCCGAAGCGACACGCTTTGGAGTTTGCCTCAAACAGGGTTCGTTTTACGAGCGAAAAGACATTTCCGGCGTGCACGAAGCGGTTCCGCTTCCTCTGCCATTTGTTCGGGCAAGACCGCGAGGCGCGGTTCGTGGCCCGAATTCGCGTATGGAAATGACGCTTTGAGCGGCCCTGACCGGGCGAGACACGGAATTGAGAGACAAGAGGGTTTAATGCCTACCGTCAACCAGCTGATCCGCAAGCCGCGCATTGCGCCGGTGAAGCGCAACAAGGTCCCGGCCATGCAGCAGAACCCGCAGAAGCGGGGCGTCTGCACACGCGTCTATACAACGACGCCGAAGAAGCCGAACTCGGCGCTGCGCAAGGTGGCCAAGATCCGCCTGACCAATGGTTTTGAAGTGATCGGTTACATCCCCGGCGAAGGCCACAACCTTCAGGAACACTCCGTGGTGATGATCCGCGGCGGCCGCGTCAAGGATCTTCCGGGCGTTCGCTATCACATCATCCGCGGCGTGCTCGACACGCAGGGTGTGAAGAACCGCAAGCAGCGCCGTTCGAAGTACGGCGCCAAGCGCCCGAAGTAAGGCGCTCGAAGTAAGATTTTCCGGCCTTGGCGCTGCTTGAGTGCGTCGGGCTATGAGATTGAGAGACAAAAGCCATGTCGCGTCGTCACAGTGCAGAAAAGCGTGAGATCAATCCGGACCCGAAGTTCGGCGATCTGATCGTCACCAAGTTCATGAACGCCGTCATGTATGACGGTAAGAAGTCGGTTGCCGAGACCATCGTCTACGGCGCTCTCGACCAGGTTCAGTCGAAGACCAAGCAGGAGCCGGTCACCGTCTTCCATCAGGCGCTCGACAATGTCGCGCCGCATGTGGAAGTGCGTTCGCGTCGTGTCGGCGGCGCTACCTATCAGGTTCCGGTCGACGTGCGTCCCGAGCGCCGCCAGGCATTGGCCATTCGCTGGCTGATCGCCGCCGCCCGCAACCGCAACGAGACCACGATGGTCGACCGCCTTTCCGGCGAGCTGATGGATGCGGCCAACAACCGCGGCACCGCCGTCAAGAAGCGTGAAGACACCCACAAGATGGCTGAAGCCAACCGCGCTTTCGCGCACTACCGCTGGTAAAGCGCGAACGAGACTGAGAGGCAGCTACGATGGCCCGCGAATACAAAATCGAAGACTACCGCAATTTCGGTATCATGGCGCATATTGACGCCGGCAAGACGACGACCACCGAGCGCGTCCTCTATTACACGGGCAAGTCGCACAAGATCGGCGAAGTCCACGACGGCGCTGCCACCATGGATTGGATGGAGCAGGAGCAGGAGCGCGGCATCACCATCACGTCCGCCGCGACCACGACCTTCTGGAAGGCTCGTGACGGCAAGATGTACCGCTTCAACATCATCGACACCCCCGGCCACGTCGACTTCACCATCGAAGTTGAGCGTTCGCTGCGCGTTCTCGACGGCGCTATCGCGCTGCTCGATGCCAATGCCGGCGTTGAGCCGCAGACGGAAACCGTCTGGCGTCAGGCCGACAAGTACCGCGTTCCGCGCATGATCTTCTGCAACAAGATGGACAAGATCGGCGCCGACTTCTACCGCTCGGTCGAGATGATCGGTTCGCGCCTCGGTGCGCATGCCGTTGTCATGCAGCTGCCGATCGGCGCCGAGACCGAGTTCAAGGGCGTTGTCGACCTCGTCGAGATGAACGCGCTGGTCTGGCGCGACGAGACGCTGGGCGCTGCCTGGGACATCGTCGAGATCCCGGACGACCTCAAGGCTCGTGCCGAGGAATACCGCGAGAAGATGATCGAGGCCGCCGTCGAAATGGACGAGACGGCGCTTGAGAATTACCTCGAAGGCAAGATGCCGTCCAATGACGAGATCCGCGCGCTGATCCGCAAGGGTACCATCGCGGTGAAGTTCTACCCGATGTTCTGTGGCTCGGCCTTCAAGAACAAGGGCGTGCAGCCGTTGCTCGACGCCGTCGTCGAATATCTGCCGTCGCCGGCCGATGTTCCGGCCATTAAGGGTGTCGATGCCAAGACCGACGCCGACATCGAGCGTCACGCCGACGACAACGAACCGCTGTCGATGCTCGCCTTCAAGATCATGAACGACCCGTTCGTCGGTTCGCTCACCTTTGCCCGCATCTATTCGGGCAAGCTCACCAAGGGCATCTCGGTCGACAACACCGTGAAGGGCAAGAAAGAGCGCATCGGCCGCATGCTGCAGATGCATGCGAATTCGCGCGCCGACGTCGAAGAGGCTTTTGCCGGCGACATCGTCGCTCTTGCCGGTCTCAAGGACACGACCACCGGCGACACGCTCAGTGATCCGCTGCATCCGGTTATCCTCGAGCGCATGGAATTCCCCGATCCGGTCATCCAGATCGCCATCGAGCCGAAGACCAAGAACGACCAGGAAAAGATGGGCCTCGCCCTTCACCGCCTGGCCGCCGAGGATCCGTCCTTCCGCGTCAAGACCGACGAGGAAAGCGGCCAGACCATCATTTCCGGCATGGGCGAACTTCACCTTGACATCATCGTCGACCGCATGCGTCGCGAGTTCAAGGTCGAGGCCAATGTCGGCGCGCCGCAGGTGGCCTATCGCGAGACGATCACCCGCAGGCACGAGCAGGATTACACGCACAAGAAGCAGACCGGCGGTACCGGTCAGTTCGCCCGCGTCAAGATCGTCTTCGAGCCGAACCCGGACAGCAGCGAGTTCGAGTTCGATACCAAGATCGTCGGCGGCGCCGTGCCGAAGGAATACATCCCCGGTGTCGAAAAGGGCATCAACAGCGTCATGACCTCGGGTCCGTTCGCGGGCTTCCCGATGATCGGCGTCAAGGCGACGCTGATCGACGGCGCTTACCACGATGTCGACTCCAGCGTCCTGGCATTCGAAATCGCCGGCCGCGCCTGCTTCCGTGAAGCCGCACCCAAGCTTGGGGTGCAGCTGCTCGAGCCGATCATGAAGGTCGAAGTTGTGACGCCGGAAGACTACGTCGGCAGCGTCATCGGCGATCTGAACGGCCGTCGTGGCCAGATCCAGGGCCAGGAAGCACGTGGCGTGGCCGTGGTCATCAACGCGATGGTGCCGCTCGCCAACATGTTCAAGTACGTCGACAATTTGCGCTCGATGAGCCAGGGCCGTGCGGCCTACACGATGCAGTTCGATCACTATGAGCCGGTCCCGACGGCGGTGGCTCAGGAAGTCCAGAAGAAATACGCGTAAGGGTTCCTTAGCCACCGGGTCGCGTCCTTTGCGCGGTGCCGGATCTGAAGAGCGAATAACAATTTCCCCCAAGCGGGTAGAATAGACGGAGAACGATTATGGCCAAAGGTAAATTCGAGCGTAACAAGCCTCACGTGAACATCGGCACGATTGGCCACGTCGACCATGGCAAGACGTCGCTGACGGCGGCGATCACCAAGTATTTTGGCGAATACAAGCGCTACGACCAGATCGACGCTGCCCCTGAAGAGAAGGCGCGCGGCATCACGATCTCGACGGCGCACGTCGAATACGAGACGGCTGCCCGCCACTACGCTCACGTCGACTGCCCCGGCCACGCCGACTATGTGAAGAACATGATCACCGGTGCCGCGCAGATGGACGGCGCGATCCTGGTCGTGTCGGCCGCCGACGGCCCGATGCCGCAGACCCGCGAGCACATCCTGCTTGCCCGTC
>NZ_JAMYLA010000073.1:0-25296 GCF_040317725.1 Mesorhizobium sp. M1396
CCCACACCCCCGCCCCCCCCCCCGCCGGGCCGCCCGGCCCCCGCGCCCCGAAACCACCCCCCCCGCGGCCCCCTGCTCCGCGCAATATAGGGGCTCGCGGGCTTTTCGCCGACAGGTGCGCCGGATGACCCTGACGGCGCACTGTTCACGATCCGGATTTTCGCGCCGGGCCTGATCAGCCGGATGATCCGGCGCACCAGCGACGGCCGGCTCGGATCGGGGACCGCGCGCGAGAAATCGACATCCGGCAGCATGCCGCGATGCGGCCGGCGGCGAACCTCGGCATGAACCGCCGACGAATAGGTGTCGCCGATGAGCAGCGCCCAGGTCGGCAGTCGGTGGATATGCAGGCTCCTTGAGCCGGGTATTCTGTAGGGATCGAACATCGGTCCGTCCTCCGTGTGAAAATAGAGATGAAAAGGCGAAGCAATATCGTCCGCCGGCATTCGGCGGGAGGCACGCATTGCGTCGGTCTGGACACGACGATGATCGTCGGTCTGGACATGCTCAGTTCGGGCGTTCAGCCCTTTTGACTTTTTGAAAAACATCGCAGGATTCCTTCGAAAGCCGAAAAATCGTTTCGGCGGGAATCGGTGCGATCAAGTCTTAGAGAGTCAGGAGAATCGTCGTACCAAAACCGCCGGCAGGCAGGTAAGCCCACGAGAGGGGCGCTGGATGTGCATGGTCATCATGAATTACCCCTCCATCGGTTCGGGTTGACAATGGAACTGACATACCCGACTTCGCAGAAAATGGCCACCCGCGGGTCCAGCAATTTCCAAAACCGCGAGCCCGCTGTGGCCGATTTGCCACTTATTAGAAAGACGCGGAAATGAACTGTTGTCTCCGCATCGCGCTCTACCAGCCGGATATCGCCGGCAACACCGGGACAATCTTGCGCTTCGCCGCTTGCCTCGGCCTCGGCGTCGACATCATTGAACCGGCCGGTTTTCCGCTGTCCGACAAAGCGCTCAAGCGAGCCGGCATGGACTACCTCGAAATGGCTGCTCTGACCCGGCATGTCGACTGGCACGCCTTCGAGGACTGGCGCAAAGCCCGCGCGCGCCGGCTGGTGCTGCTGTCGACCAAAGCCACCACCGCTTACACCAGCTTTACCTTCGCCGATGGCGACATACTGCTGTTCGGCCGCGAATCCGCAGGCGTTCCGGATCCCGTCCATCAGGCGGCGGATGCGCGGCTGACCATCCCCATGCAGGGCGCGGCGCGCAGCATCAATGTCGCGCTTTCCGTCGCCATGGTGGCGGGCGAAGCCATCCGGCAACTCGGATAACGGCACTCCGTCTCCCGTCATCTTGACCCAGGCGCACATCACCTTCTCCTTCGTTTGCAGATCATGGGTTTCTTCGCTACAAGCTCAACTTAACTTGAGGTCAAGCGGAAAAATCGGAAATGGCACCGGTAACGGAATTGACGGTCGGCCAGGTGGCCATGCGCAGCGGTGTGGCGGTGTCGGCGCTGCATTTCTATGAGGCCCGCGGCCTGATCCGCAGCCACCGCACGTCGGGCAACCAGCGCCGCTACAGCCGCGACGTGCTGCGGCGCGTGGCGATCATCAAGGTGGCGCAGGAGGTCGGCATCTCACTGGCCGAGATCGGCACGGCCCTGGCATCGCTGCCCGAGGGCCGCACGCCGACGCGCGATGACTGGAACCTGCTGTCGACAGCTTGGCGCGACGGGCTCGACCACAAGATCGCCCAGTTGAAGAAACTGCGCGACGGACTGACCGACTGCATCGGCTGCGGCTGCATGTCGATCGACAAATGCCCGCTGCGGAACAAGGGCGACCGGCTGGCAAGGGAGGGGACCGGCGCGAGAAGGCTGGTGGCTCTCCCTTCGCCCCGTTTACGGGGAGAAGGTGTCACGAAGTGACGGATGAGGGGCAGCGCCAGCATTGAGAGGTTCGCGCCGCCCCTCACCTGCCTGCCGGCATCCTCTCCCCGTAAACGGCGAGGAAATCCTAGTCAGCCGCCGGCAAGCGCCTGATGGTGAACTCGATCACGTCGCCCGGCCGCTCGAACCAGCTTTCGATCTCGGTCCAGTAGGCCTGCTTGGGAAAGCGATCGAACCATTCCTTGGCTTTGAGCCGCGCATCGGAGCGCGGCAGCACGAAGGTCTCGCGCAGGAAACCGTCGCGCGGCATGCGCGCGCGCTCGGCCCGGCTTTGGTCCAGCCTTTTCTTCAGGCCATCCAGCGGCGGTCTTGCCGGGGTGCGCACGAAACAACTCCTTGCACCTGGCGCATGCCTCCGAAATCGGAATCGAGTTTCGGAAAGGATCATGCGCAAAACCAAAGTGACTTGACCCTTGCCCTTAAGAGATTAGGGATCGCGCCGGCAAAAGACGAGTCATTTGTAGGACTCATCGCCCCGCAACCGGAGACGGCACTTGGAACGACCTGAAATACCGGCTGGCCTGCCCGCCGACATCGAACAGAAGAAGATGAAGGCGCGCCTGTGGTTCGAGGCGTTGCGCGAACGCATCTGCGCCGGGCTTGAACAGATCGAACAGGATCTTGGCGGCCCGCTGGCCTCGTGGTCGCCAGGCCGTTTCGAAAAGACGCCCTGGGAACGCGACGAGGGCCGCGGCGGCGGCGGCACCATGTCGATGATGTACGGCCGCGTCTTCGAGAAGGTCGGCGTTCATACCTCGACCGTTCATGGCGAGTTCTCGCCCGAATTCAGGAAGCAGATGCCGGGCGCCGAGGAAGACCCGCGCTTCTGGGCATCCGGCATTTCGCTGATCGCGCATCCCTGGAATCCCAACGTTCCGGCCGTGCACATGAATACCCGCATGGTGGTCACGTCCAGCCAATGGTTCGGTGGCGGCGCCGATTTGACGCCGGTGCTCGACCGCCGCCGCACCCAGGACGACCCCGACACGGTCGCCTTCCACCGCGCCATGCAATTCGCCTGCGAGAAGAACGCCGACGTTGCCGACTACCCGAAATTCAAAGCCTGGTGCGACGAGTACTTCTATCTTCCGCACCGCAATGAGCCGCGCGGCACCGGCGGCATCTTCTTCGACTGGCTGCATTCGGGTGAGGATAGAGGCGGCTGGAATGCCGACTTCAACTTCGTCCAGGATGTCGGCCGTTCTTTTCTCGTCGTCTATGGCCACCTCGTGCGCGCCAACTTCAACGAGAATTGGACCGACGGTGATCGCGACGAGCAGCTCATCCGCCGCGGTCGTTACGTCGAATTCAACCTGCTTCACGATCGCGGCACCATCTTCGGCCTGAAGACCGGCGGCAATGTCGAAGCGATCCTCTCCAGCCTCCCGCCCGAGGTCCGCTGGCCGTAACAAAATGGTGAGCGCGGCGTGAGCCGTATTGATGTCCCATTCGCTCGAAATGGGGCATCGAATGTGGCACAAGGTGCGGTGAAAAATTTCTTTTTCGTCTAATAGGCTCTTGAAAAGGCTGGTCTATTTGTTGCGCCGGGTCGGGAAGCGCCGGCGGTTCGCCTGAGCGCAATTCCAGGAAAATGTGAGACGGTTTTCCGTTCGGAATTGCCTCGAAACAAGCGAGCCGCGACCCGACGCGACCGGACGGCCCAGACGATGCGGGACACACCCTCGTCCCGCCCTTCAGGAGTACTTCACAATGCGCAAGATCATTGTTTCGGCTGCCGCCGCTGCCCTTCTCGCTTCCGGTTCGGTGACGTTCGCCGCCGTCAAGCACACCACCGGCACGATCAAGACCTTTGACGCAACGGCCATGAGCCTTGTCCTCGATGACGGATCGTCTTTTACGCTTCCCAAGACCTTCAAGGATCCGGGCCTGCAGGTCGGTGAAAAGGTCCGCGTCTCATGGGAGATGAGCGGCAAGAAAAAAATCGCCGAGGCTGTCAAGATCGCAAAGTGATGGCCGGCCAAGGCAGGGCAAGATGATGTCTGGTCCTGTTTCGCGCTAGCGCAAAAGGGCGAAGCAGCGCTGTTTCGCCCTTTTGCCGTTGACGGCGACCGATATCACCCCATCTGTGTTATGCATTCCGCCCGCTCCCGGATCCGCGGATTCAACTCTGGAATCGGACCATGAGCCAAGAAAGTGCCGGAGCCTCGGTCGGGCTCCACGGAGGAAAAGGAGAAACCAATGAAGGAATTTCACTGCGGGTCGCTCGTGCCCGGCTGTGACTGGCACACGCGTGCCGACGAGGAGGCCGAGGTCATGCGCCGCGCCGTCGAGCACATGCGCGAGACGCATGGCGAGACGGTCATCCGCGAGACGATGATCGAGGCGATCCGCTCGCGCATCGAGAAGGCCCGCGACGCGGCCTAGTCTTTGCCGCAGGATTCATCCGCAACACCAGACGAGCCGCGTTGGCGCTTCAAGATTGGTTGAAAAGCGCCATCGCGGACGTCCTGCCGGCCGCCGGCCAAAGAATTATATTTTCCTCAGCTAAAATAAACCCTGCGGTAACCGAACCCGTGCCACTGTCGGGCAAATAATCCGGCTACAGTGGGGCTGCAAGAGAAGCCCGTCGCCACCAGGCACTGGTCCGGAATCGGTGGGGCGAGGTGTTTCGCGCATGCGCGAAAGTTCCGGCAATCGAGTGAGTTTCCGCACGACGGCGCTCCTGCTGTACGGGCTCCTTGCAGCGTCTCCGGCGATTGCCCAGGAACTGACCACATCGCTGGTCGACATCCACCAAGGCTCGCCGCTCAGCGATCGCGCGCGCGGCCTGGGCGGCGGCGGTTATGAACTGCAGGACGGAAGCCGGATATCGTTCAACCAATGGTACCACGCAAACTGGGTCGACATGCATGTCGAACTTTTGACCCAGATCACCGAAGACACCGGGATCCTCTGGGGATTAGGCACCGGAGAAGAAGGTGAGAAATATCGCATCGAGCCCAGCCTAAAGCTGGGTTTCCTCACGCAGATGCATCCGGGTCCGAACAGCACTCTTTCCTTGTCGCTCACCACGACCCTCGGCGGCAAGCTCACCGAAAAGCCATGCGAAGCGGACTACGGCGATTTGGGTACCTACAGCGTCAATTGCCGGCTTGCGGCCGGCGAGATGGCGCCAGAGGAGACCTTGAAATATCTGGTTAACGCTAAACCGGAGAGCCAGCACCTCTGGCTGAATTACCGTGTTACTTTCTGATCGCCGGGAGGATGCAAATGAGAAAATCATCTCGTCCCGAAATTTCGCGATCGCCCGTCCTGGTTCTTTTTTGAACGGAGTAAAAGCATGTCCGGTAGTTGCTTGAAATTCGTTATCGCCGCGGCTCTCACCACCCTGTCGGCGCCGATGGCTTCGGCACAGGAGGCGGTCAATGCGGACGAGATGGCCGCGCTGTGTCACGGCGGCGGCCGGTCCACATGCGTGAGTGCAACGATCCCGGCTGCAGGCACACAAGCGGTGCAGGGGTGGATGAGTCCCGACGTCGGCGCGGCATGGGCCGCGGGGTACAAGGGCAAGGGCGTCACGATTACGATCGTCGACGATTTCTCCAGTACTTCGCGCTTCTCGGGCAATTTCGGTGTCGGGGTTCAAACCCAGCGCCATGGTGAATGGACGCGCGAGGAAGCCGGCATGATCGCGCCCTTGGCGACCATCAGGTCGAAGGACTTTTCAACCAGCTCGGCCGTCAGCCTGACGCGTGGCCTGAACGTGCTCAATCTGAGCTATGGCATGTACGCCAACGCCGGTTACAGTTCGAACCAGATCGGATGGAGTCCCGAGGAAGCCTCCATCATCTCCTATGCCACCAAAGGGTCGGCCGTTGTTTCGAAGGCGGCGGGCAACGATTCGGTTGCCGTGGGCGGTGTCACAGGCGGTCAGCAGGACTATCTCGACATCGCCCTGGTTGGCAAAGCCTCCGCGATCTTCGTCGGCGCCCTTTCGACGAACGGCACAACAACCAACAAGGCCCAGCTTGCCTGGTACTCCAACTATGCCGGCTCCAACCCGCTCGTGCAAAGCCACTTTCTTGTGGTTGGCGTCGATGGGAGCAAGACAGGCCTGTATGGCACCTCCTTCGCGGCACCGATCATTTCAGGATATGCGGCGATACTAGGCAGCAAATTCACCAAGGCCACGCCGACCCAGATCACCAACGATCTGCTCAAT
Organism: Mesorhizobium sp. M1396; assembly: GCF_040317725.1. NCBI lineage: Bacteria > Pseudomonadati > Pseudomonadota > Alphaproteobacteria > Hyphomicrobiales > Phyllobacteriaceae > Mesorhizobium > Mesorhizobium sp. M1396. Next base: position 6,095 of record NZ_JAMYLA010000073.1, read on the forward strand.
ACGGCTCGTACCGACACCCTGGTCGACTATAGCGCTTCCATGTACGGCAAGGGCGAAGCGAGCCTCTCACGCGCCCTGGCTCCCGTGGCAATCAGGTAGTTTCGCTCGCTCGACCACATTTGATCGTTACGTCGCGGAGCACAACCGTCGAGCCGTGGGCTAGCTCTCCAGTGCCTTCGCGGCGCGATCAAGCAGTGCGGCGCGATCGGGCGCAAATCCCGCTTCGATCCATTCCGCCTCGAGGTTCTTGAGGATTTCGCCCAGCTTCGGTCCTGGCGTTGCGCCGCGCGCCGTCAGATCGGCGCCTTTCAGCGGGAACACCGGTTTTTCCCATTTGAGCGCGAAGGCCAGCAGGCGCGAGAAGCCGCCGGCTTCAAGCAGCGCGTCATTGTCGTCGACAGCACGCACGCGGGCGGCAGCCAGCGACAGGCGCAAGCGGTCGACAAATCCCTGCCGATGGCCGCGATAGAGCCTTTTCGCCAGTTCGCCCTCGGTCGTCTTCGGCTCGACGGCGGTGGCAAGCGCCCAGTGGCGCAGGCGATCCGCTTCTGCGATCGAAAATCTGAGCCGCTCGGCGAGCGTCTTCATGCGTGCGGCATCCGGCGGCACGATCGCTTCCAGCCGCAGCAGCGGGTCGGGCGCCCAGCCCAGATCCTTCTCGGCCTTGGTCAGCCCATGGATGGCATCGATGCCCCATTTCTCGCTCGCCGGCAGCGCGGCGGTCAAGACGCCAGCCTGCCGCATCCAGAGCAGCGCCCGTGAGGGATCAGGCGCCGACAAAAGCTTCTTCAATTCAGACCAGATGCGCTCGGCCGAAAGCTGTGCAAGACCTTCCTTCAGCCGGGCACAGGCTTTCAACCCATCGGCATCGGGCCGGCCATCGCCATACCAGGCGAAGAAGCGGAAGAAACGAAGGATGCGCAGATAGTCCTCACGGATGCGCGCTTCCGCATCGCCGATGAAGCGCAGCCGGCGTGCCTCGATGTCGGCAATGCCGCCGACCAGATCGACAACCCGGCCATCGGCTTCGGCATAGAGCGCGTTGATGGTGAAATCGCGCCGCTCGGCGTCAAGCTTCCAGTCGCGCCCGAACGACACTTTGGCCCGTCGCCCGTCAGTCTCGATGTCGGCTCGCAACGTGGTGACCTCATAGGGCTTGCCGCCGGCGACAACCGTGATCGTGCCGTGCTCGATGCCGGTCGGCACCGCCTTGAAACCTGCCGCCTCGGCGCGACGAACGGTTTCCCCAGGCAAACACGTGGTCGCGATGTCGATGTCGGCGACCGGCTGGCCCATCAGCGTGTTGCGCACGGCGCCGCCCGCGACACGCGCCTCTTCATCGCCCTCGCTCAGTGCGGCCAACAGGCGCTGCAGATGCTTGTCGCCGAGCCAGTCGGCCCTGCCCGCGATCGAGACACTCACGCATAGAGCCTTTCATAGAGGGTACGGATGATGCCGGCGGTGACGCCCCAGATGCGCCGGTCGCCATAGGGCATGTCGTAGAAGAACCATTCGAGATCGTTCCACATGCGGCTGTCGCGCTTGTGATTAGCCGGGTCCATCAGGAAGCGCAGCGGCACTTCGAAGGCGGCATCGACCTCGTCGGCGTTGAGCGTCAGCTGGAAACCCGGCCGCACGATGCCGAGCACCGGCGCGATGCGGTAGCCGCTGCCGGCGACATAGTCTGGCATGCGGCCGATGACCTCGATGCCATCCTGGCCAAGGCCGATCTCCTCGAAGGTCTCGCGCAGCGCCGCCGCCTCCGGGCTTGGATCGGCCGGATCGATGGTGCCGCCGGGAAAGGCCACCTGCCCCGAATGGTTGCGCAGCTTTTCGGCCCGTTTGGTCAAAAGAACCGTCGCATCGCCCTCATGATCGACCACCGGGATCAGCACCGCGGCGTCGCGCAGCGCCTTGCCCTGGTTGAGGCGTGGGTGACCGGGGTTGAAGCGATGGTCGCCATAGTCGTCGCCGGCATGCGCATCCGGCTGCGCGGCAAAGCGCGCGCGAAAATCCGCTGATGAGAAAGGCGTCGGAGACACCTGGTCCATCACGCGCTCAGCCGCTTCAACTGGTCCGCCGGCATGATTGGGAACACAGCCTTTTTCGAGCGCACCGCGAACATGGTCTTGCCGCCGATCTCGACCTCCTCGCCATGGCCGACCAACTCATACATCACCGGCCGCGCCACCAAGGCCTCCAGCCGGCCGCGCACCAGCACATAGGGCTTCAGCCCGCCGGTCCCGTTCTCGTCGACGAAACGCAGCGGCCGCTCCGGCCCGGCCTCGACGACGTCGCCGACATTGGTTCGGAAGGTGATGACCTGCGCATCGCCGTCGCCAGAAACATCCATTTCGACGGCAATGAACGGCGCATCGGCGACGCGGATGCCGACCCGCTCCACCGGTGTCACCAGATAGGTCCTGCCGTCGGCATCCTTGCGCAGCACCGAGGAGAAAAGCTGCACCAGCGGCATTCGCCCGATCGGCGTGCCCAGATAGAACCAGGTGCCGTCGGCCCTGATCTCCATGTCGAGATCGCCGCAGAAGTCGGGATTCCAGCGCTCGACGGGTGCCGCACCCTTGCCGGCACGAGCCGCGCGCGAGATCAGCGCCTCGAGACCGCGCGCCTCGGTGGCGGTCGTCAGGCTTTCTTCACGATGTTCCAAGGGTCCCGTCATGGTCACGAAATAATCACTGTTGTTCCGCTTGTCAGCCTAAGTCTGTGATTTAAATTCTAATGCGGACACCAGGCGAGGCCGAATCGCGGCAGTCATGGTATGCTGCAAGCAGGTATTTCCAACCACAAGGATCGATGCGGCATGAGCGTGATGGTCAAGGAAAGCCCGATCAGCGAAACGGACATGATCGCCGAGGCCGAGAAGGCGCTGGCCGACATCTCCAGGATCCGCGACGGGGTCGGCCGGGTCATTTTCGGCCAGGAGAGCGTCGTCGAGCGCACGCTGGTGGCGCTGCTGGCCGGCGGCCATGCGCTGCTGGTCGGCGTGCCGGGCCTCGCCAAGACCAAGCTGGTCGAAACTCTGGGCATCGTGCTCGGCCTCAATTCGCGCCGCATCCAGTTCACCCCCGACCTGATGCCGTCCGATATCCTTGGCTCCGAGGTGATGGAGCAGGACGAGACCGGCAAGCGCTCCTTCCGCTTCATTTCCGGCCCGATCTTCGCCCAGTTGCTCATGGCCGACGAGATCAACCGCGCATCGCCGCGCACCCAGTCTGCGCTGCTGCAGGCGATGCAGGAGTACCACGTCACCATTGCCGGCGCCCGCTACGACCTGCCGGCGCCTTTCCACGTGCTGGCGACGCAGAACCCGCTGGAGCAGGAAGGCACCTATCCGCTGCCCGAGGCCCAGCTCGACCGCTTCCTGATGCAGGTCGATATCCTCTATCCCGAAATCGAGGCCGAGCGCCGCATTCTGCTGGAAACGACCGGCGTCGAGGACGCCAAAGCCCAGAACGTACTGCAGCCGGCGCGGCTGAAGGAAATCCAGACACTCATCCGCCGCATGCCGGTGCCCGAAAGCGTCGTCGAGGCGATCCTGACGCTGGTGCGCTCGGCGCGTCCGGACCAAGGCAATGCCGAGACCGACAAGCACGTCGCCTGGGGCCCCGGTCCGCGCGCCAGCCAGGCGCTGATGCTGTGCACAAGGGCGCGCGCGCTCTACGATGGACGGCTGGCGCCCTCGATCGACGATGTCCGCGCGCTGGCCGAGCCGGTGCTGCAGCACCGCATGGCGCTGACCTTCGCCGCCCGCGCCGAAGGCACCAGCGTGCGCGACGTTGTGGCGAAACTGGCCAAAGGTATCTGATGGCGCGTATTGGCGAGGTCCAGGCTCCGGCAGCGACGCGCGACGCGCTCGCCCGTGGCCGGTTGCGGGCCTCTCTTGTGCCCGACCTGCTGGTCGAGGCGCGGCGCATAGTCAACACTGTGATCGCCGGCTGGCATGGCCGCCGCAAGCGCGGCATCGGTGAGAATTTCTGGCAGTTCCGGCCCTATGTCGAAGGCGATTCCTCACGCATCGACTGGCGCCGCTCGGCGCGCGACGATCATACCTATGTGCGCGACCGCGAATGGGAAGCCGCCCATACGGTCTGGCTGTGGGCCGACCCCTCGCCGTCGATGCTCTACAAATCGACCGGCGCCAGCGTTTCCAAGCAATCGCGCGCGCTGGTGCTGGCGCTGGCCATGGCCGAGCTGTTGTCGCGCAGCGGCGAGCGCATCGCCTGGCCCGGCCTTACCGATCCGTTTACCGCCCGCAACGGCGCCGAGCGCATCGCCGCCCAGCTCATGCATGCCGGCGATTTGCCGGCAAAACCCGATCTTTCCGACATCCGCCGCTTCTGCGACATCGTCATTGTCAGCGACTTCCTCGATTCCGTCGAGGAGACGATGGCCTGGCTCGACGTTCTAGCCCGCCACGGCGTGCGCGCCCATCTGATCGAGGTTGCCGACCCGGCCGAGGAAACCTTCCCCTATGCCGGCCGCACCGAATTCACCGACCCCGAGACCGGCGACAAGCTGACCGCCGGCCGCGCCGAAATGCTGGGCGATGAGTATCGCCTGCTCTACACCGCTCGCCGTCACGAATTGGCCGCCTGGTGCAAGCGCCTCGGCTGGAGCTTTACCGTCAACCACACCGATCGGCTGGCGTCCGATGCGCTGGTGCGCCTGCACATGGCGATGACCGCCGATGGCCCCTCTTTCGGGCCGACCGCAGGCGATCGTCCCGGAAAGGCCGTCGCATGAGCTGGCTGCCGCTCTCCTTTGGCGCCCCCATGGTGCTGTGGGGCCTGCTGGCGCTGCCGGTGATCTGGTGGCTGTTGCGGCTGACACCGCCCAAGCCGCAGACCGAGATCTTCCCGCCGCTGAAGATCCTGGCGCGCGTTCTGAAGCGCGAGGAGACGCCGCAGCAAAGCCCGTGGTGGCTGACGCTGCTCAGGCTGCTGATGGCGGCGCTCATAGTCGCCGCATTGGCCGATCCGGTCTTCAACCCGCGCGAAAAGCTGCCGGCCGAGGGTGCTGCCCTGGCCCTGGTCATCGACAATGACTGGGCAAGTGCCGCCGATTGGGGCAAGCGCGTCGCCACCGCCGAGCGGCTGATCGCCGATGCCGGCTCGAACGGCGTGCCTGTCGTCATCGCCTTCACCGCGGAAAAAGCCAATGCGGAGATCGGCCCGTTCGATGCCGCCGCCGCGCTCGACCGGCTGCGCGCCGCCAAGCCGCGGCCGATCCCGACCGACCGGCCCGCCGTCTATGCCCGCGTCGCCGGCGTGCTGGAGAGCTTGCCCGGCGCCAGTGTCGCCGTGCTCGCCGACGGCCTTGCGGCAAAAGGCGACGAGGCCGCCTTCAAAACGCTTTTGTCGAAAAATGCCGCCCGTGTCGTTTGGGCAACCGCCGACAGGCTGTCGCTGACAGGCCTGACCGCCGCTGACAACCAGGTCGACGGCTTTGCGCTGACCGCCATTCGCCCGCCGGGCGATCCTGCCCCGGCGCAGGTCACCGCCGGCGCCTTCGACGATAAGGGTCGCCGCATCGCCGATGCGACGCTGACCTTCTCGCCGGGCGAAACCACCGCCACCGGCACCATGGCGGTGCCGTTCGAGCTGCGCAACGACTTCGCCTCGGTCGCGCTCGACGGCGAGCGCCAGGCCGGCGCGGTGCGCGTCCTCGATGAAAGCTCCAAGCGCCGCCGCGTCGGACTGTTGTCGCAGGCCGAGGCCGACCAGGCGCAGCCGCTTTTGTCGCCGCTCTACTACATCAGGCGCGCGCTGCAGCCCTTCGCCGATCTGGTCGAACCCTCCAGCGCCGACCTCGCCGACGCCATCCCGCAGATCCTCGACCAGAAGCCGGCGATGATCATCATGGCCGACATCGGCACCATTCCCGCACAGGTCCGGCAAAGACTGGTCGACTGGGTCGACAATGGCGGCACGCTGGTGCGTTTCGCCGGTTCGCGGCTAGCCGCCTCCGGCAATGACGACGACCTGCTGCCGGTCCGCCTGCGCACCGGCGAACGTTCGCTTGGCGGCGCGCTGTCATGGACGTCGCCGCAGCCGGTCACCGAATTCCCCAAGGCCGGCCCGTTCGCCGATCTTGCCCCGCCGACCGAGGTCACCGTCAGCAGGCAGGTGCTGGCCGAGCCGACGCCCGACATCGTCGAGCGCACCTGGGCCGCGCTTGCCGACGGCACGCCGCTGGTCACCGGGCTGAAGAAGGGCAAGGGCACGCTGGTGCTGTTCCATGTCACGCCCGAGGCGACCTGGTCGAACCTGCCGATCTCGGGCAGCTTCGTCGAGATGCTGCGCCGCATCGTGCAACTGTCGCGCAACCAGGGCGCGGCGATCGCCAATGCCGAAGCCGCCGCCACCTCGCTGGCGCCCTACCGGATGATTGCGGCCGACGGCTCGCTGGTGCCGCCGACGCCGGACGCGCGGCCGCTGGTTCCGGGCGGCGGCGCGTTGCCAGTGACCTTCGAGAACCCGCCCGGGCTCTATGGTTCCGAGACGGGTGTGTTTGCCCACAATCTGCTTGAAGCCGACAGCAGGTTTGCGCCCCTGGCGCGCCCGCAGGTCACGGTTCCCGTCACGTCGATCCAGTATGCCTTTGATGAATCGCGCAATTTGAAGGGCGCGCTGGTCGCGGCTGCCCTGGTGCTGATGCTGCTCGACACGCTGGCGGTGTTCTGGATAGGCGGCCTGTTTACCCGCCGGCCGCGCCGCGCCGGTGCCGTAACAACGACCGCGGCGATCCTGATTGCGCTCGGTGCCTTGTTCGGCCATGCCGATCTTGCCCGCGCCGATGACGCCAAGCCGGGCGACGAGGTTGCAATAGAGGCGATTTCGAAGACCCGCATCGCCTATGTGCTGACCGGCGTGCCGGGCGACGACTCGATCAGCCGCGCCGGGCTCGAGGGCCTGACCCGCTTCCTGATCGAGAAGACGGCACTGGAACCGGGCGAGCCGGCCGGCGTCGACATCTCGAAGGACGAACTGTCGTTCTACCCGCTGATCTACTGGCCGATCGATCCGGCCGCGCCGATGCCGAGCCAGGCCGCGATCGCCCGCATCGACGCCTATATGCAGCAGGGCGGCACGGTGCTGTTCGATACGCGCGACCAGTTCGCCAACGGCATCGGCGCCGATTCGACCAGCCCGGCGACGGAGCGGCTGCGCGACATCCTCGGCAGCCTCAACGTGCCGCCGCTGGAGCCGGTGCCGTCCGACCACGTGCTGACCAAATCCTTCTTCATTCTGCCCGAATTTCCCGGCCGTTTCGCCGGCGGTCCACTGTGGGTCGAGGCCTCGCTCGACGCCAGCAACGCCGAGAACCGGCCGGTGCGGACCGGCGACGGCGTCTCGCCGATCATGATCACCGCCAACGATTTCGCCGGCGCCTGGGCGGTCGACGAGAATGGCGACCCGCTGCTGCCGACCGTGCCGGCGGACCCGATGCAGCGCATCTACGCGTTGCGCGCCGGCGTCAACATCATGATGTACATGCTGACCGGCAACTACAAATCCGACCAGGTGCATGTGCCGATACTGCTCGAACGGCTGGGGCAGTAAGATGATGTCTTTTATTGCACCTCCGCGGATCGACCCTCCCAAATGGGAGGGTAAGGAATGAACTGGTCGATCTCCTTCGAACCGCTGATCTCCTGGCCCTTGCTGGCCTTGGCGCTGGTGCCGCTGGCGCTGCTGGGGCTCGTTGGCCTGTGGTTTCGCCAGCGCGGCTCGGTCTTCCGCTTCATCGCTTTGATGGCGCTCGCCGCCGCCCTGTTCAACCCTGTGTTCCTCAACGAGGAGCGCGAGCCACTGAAAAGCGTTGTCGCCCTCGTTGTCGACCGCAGCCAGAGCCAGGATATCGGCGACCGCACCAAACAAACCGACGAGGCGCTGGCGGGGCTGCAGCAGCGTCTTGGCCGCTTCAAGCAGTTCGACGTGCGCGTCGTCGAGGCGGGCAAGTCCGAAGCCGCCGAAGAGCGCACCGAAACGCGGCTATTCGGCGCGCTCGAGGGCGCCTTCCGCGACGTGCCTCCCTCGCGCATTGGCGGCGCCATCATGATCACCGATGGCGAGGTGCATGACGCCCCCCCGGGCGCCCCCGATTTCAACGCCCCGCTGCATGCCCTGGTCACCGGCAACGACCACGAAAAGGATCGCCGCATCCGCTTCGAGAACGCGCCGCGCTTCGGCCTTGTCGGCAAGCCGCTCGACATGACTTACCGCGTCATCTCGACCGAGAGGGAGACCGGTCCTGTCGACGTGCGCGTCTCTGTCAATGGCGAGCAGGTCGCGGTCGAGCATGCCACGGTCGGCCAGGCCATGCCGCTGCAAGTGACCATTCCCGGTGCCGGCCGCAACATCGTCGAACTCGCCATCGACCGCGAGCCGGGCGAACTGACCGACACCAACAACCGCGCCATCGCGCTCATCGACGGCATTCGCGAGAACCTGCGTGTGCTGCTCGTCTCCGGTGAGCCGCATGCCGGCGAGCGCACCTGGCGCAATCTGTTGAAATCCGACGCCTCGGTCGATCTCGTCCACTTCACCATTCTGCGGCCGCCGGAAAAGCAGGACGGCACGCCGATCAACGAATTGTCGCTGATTGCCTTCCCGACCCGCGAGTTGTTCGTCGAGAAGATCAAGGATTTCGACCTCATCATCTTCGACCGCTACCAGCACCGCGACGTGCTGCCGATTCTCTATTACGACTACATCTCCGAATATGTCGAAAAGGGCGGCGCGCTGCTGATCGCGGCCGGCCCCGAATATGCCGGCGAAAGCTCGATCGCGCGCACGCCGCTGATGTCGGCCCTGCCGGCGATGCCGACCGGTGAGGTTGTCGACAAGGCCTTCTATCCACGCCTCACCGATCTTGGCCAGCGCCATCCGGTGACACGTGGGCTGGATGGCTCGGCCGCCGAGCCGCCGCGCTGGAGCCGCTGGTTCCGCACCATCGGCGTGCAGAACCCGGAAGGCGAGGTGGTGATGAAGGGCGCCGACAACCGGCCCCTTCTGTTGCTCGACCGCAAGGGTGAAGGCCGCGTAGGCATGCTTCTGTCCGATCAGGGCTGGCTGTGGGCGCGCGGCTTCGAAGGTGGCGGCCCGCATGTCCAGCTCTATCGGCGCATCGCGCACTGGCTGATGAAGGAGCCCGAACTCGAGGAGGAGCGGCTGACCGCCGACGGTCGCGGCATGGTGCTGGAAATCCGTCGCCAGACGATGGCCGACGACCCCGGCCCCGCCCAGATCATCACCCCGTCCGGCAAGACCTTGACCGTCAAGCTCGCGAAATCCGAGCCCGGCGTCTTCCTCGGCAGTGTCGAGACAAGCGAGATCGGCCTCTATCAGGTCGCCAATGGCGACCTGACCGCGCTCGCCCATGTCGGACCGGTCAACGCACCGGAGTTCGCCGATGTCATCTCCACCGAAAACCGGCTGAAGGCGCCGGCGGAAGCCACCGGCGGCAGCGTGCGCCGGCTGGCGTCATCCACGGCCCTTGGCAGCGATGTGACGCTGCCCTCCATTGTGCCGGTGCGCTCGGCCGGCGCCGCGTCCGGCAGCGACTGGATCGGCCTGCGCACCACGGACGACAGCGTGCTCAAGGCCGTCTCGCGCGTGCCGCTTTTCGGCGGCTTCCTCGGCCTCGGCCTGCTGCTTCTGGCGATGGGTTCGATGTGGTACCGCGAGGGACGGTAGCGCCACCTTTTTCCTTCTCCCCGTTCACGGGGAGAAGGTGCCCGAAGGGCGGATGAGGGGCAGCTCCAGCCTGAAGTGATTGGCGATCGCGCAAATGAACTGTTGTCACCCCCGGCGCCGCCCCTCATTGTCCTGCCGGACATTTCTCCCCGTATAGTGACGGGGAGAAAGATGCTGTCGCGGATGGTTTCGCCAATTGTCAGCGTTAAAGACTACCCCCGCCCTACTCTTCCGGCTCCGTCGTGAACATCAGCGGATAGCCCTTGGCCTTGCCGGCGTCGGTGGCCCGCGTCGCCTTGGTCTCGGCGACATCCTTGGTGAAGACGGCGACGACGCAGACACCGCGCCGATGCGCGGTGATCATCACCCGGTGCGCCTGGTCTTCGCTGAGCTTGAACTCGCCCTTCAGCACCGTCACCACGAATTCGCGCGGTGTGAAATCGTCATTGATGAGGATGACCTTGTAGAGCTTCGGCCGTTCGACCTGCGGCTTGACCTGGACACGCGGTTTTGTGGTGATTTCAGGCATTGGAACCGGCAATTTGCGTAAGCGACGTGGCCGCCATTCTGGCACCGGGAAAAGCGGCCGTCCATTTTGATCGACGCGCCAACCGGTATCCGGTGGGCGCGGCCAGCTACTATGTGGGAAACCGTCGGTCGCCGTTCAACGGCCCTGGCGGCTGAACACGCGGCGGCTAGGCCTGTCGGGCCGGAAGCGGTTTCCCCCGGCATCCGCCCGGCGTTCCAGCCAGGCTGTGATCGGCCAGGCGACGACGCAGATCAGCGTCGCGCCGGTCAGCACGATCAGCAACCAGGTCTGCGCCGGCGTGATGTAGTCCCAATTGGTGGAAATCGCCGGCGCAAACAGCGAAGGCTCGGTGCGTCCGCTGGCCGGATCGGGCACCGGGCTGGCGGTGAACAGGATCAGCACCCTGGCGACCCCGGTGGCCACCAGGCCGCCGAGCACCATCGAGCGCAGAATGGACGAAAGCCGCTTCTTCATGCGGATTGTCTTACACCGCCGGCGTTGCAAACGGGTTAAGTGTCAGTCGAGGCGGAAGCTTCCGGTGCCAGACTTCGGCCAGATATCGATCGATCCCATCAGTCCGATTGATCGCCGATATCAGGCTTTCTCAACGGCTTGGACAGGAAGAAGGCCGCTCCAGCCGAAACCGACTGGAGCGGCCTTGGTCAACAGGTTAGCATTTTATGCCGGACCTGATTACGTCTTCGGGGCGTCCTTCTTGACGGCCTTCTCGGCAGCCTTCTTGTGCTTCTTGACGGTCTTCTTGACGACCTTCTTCGGAGCAGCCTTGGCCGGAGCGGCGGTAGCCGGAGCAGTGGTCGTCGAAGCCGCCGGAGCAGCGGTCGTGGTGGCAGCGGCGTTGCCGAGAGCCGGCATTGCGAAAGCGAGAGCGACGGCGAGACCGGTTGCGGAGAGGATGGACTTTTTCATGGCTTCATTTCCTTTTCATGCGGGTCGAGTTTTCGAGTGTCACTGGACCGGGTCGTTCGGTGTCACTCCAAGCAGCTTCAAAGCATTGGCGAGCATCCGGATGCCCTGTGCCTGTTTCTTGGCGGCGCAGTACCGGTTACCCTTTCTCTGAAGTGCCTTTGCCGCGGTGACCTGCGTTGCCGTGGCATGGGTTTCGAGGGCTTCATCGAATTGGTGGCTGAGATTGGCGCACCGTTCGCTCCGGGTGGTGAGCGTCACCTTTGCGTCCGATTGTCCGACAGCGGCAGTGACCAGGCCAAGGCCCAGCAACGCACCCAACAAACTGATCGACAACCTTGGCATCGGTTTATCCGTAAACCCGGAGACTAGCGTCGCAGCCGATGACCTGACCGCCACGAGATCAGTTATGCCCTTGAAATTTTTCAGGAGTTTTTCTGAACTGTAGAATTTTGTTTCTGGATTGTGTCTGAGAGCCGGTGTGAACCCATCATCACCACTGGCCAACATATGGCCTGAATTCTATCGTGTGGGTTGCGACAGAAGGGCTTGGCAATCAACAATGACAGGGCTCAAGTGAAATCCGATGCACACATACTGATCGTCGACGACGACAAGGGCATCCGCGACCTGCTGCAGGAATTCTTCCAGAAGCGGGGCCTGCACACCTCGGTTGCCGCCGATGGCATCGAGATGGAGACCATCCTGCGCCGCGCGCAGGTGGACCTCATCGTTCTCGACGTGATGCTGCCCGGCAAGAGCGGGCTGGAGCTGTGCCGCGACTTGCGCGCCCAGTATTCGACGCCGATCATCATGCTGACCGCCGTCACCGAGACGACCGACCGTGTTGTCGGCCTGGAAATGGGCGCCGACGACTATGTGCCAAAACCGTTCGACCCGCGCGAGCTTTTGGCGCGCATCCGCGCCGTGCTGCGCCGTAATGGCGGCGCCGAGCCCAAGCGCGCAACCACCAGGCAGATCTACCGCTTCGCCGGCTGGACGATGGACTGCTCGCGCCGCCGGCTGATCGCTCCCGACGATATCAGGGTCGAGTTGACCATGGCCGAATTCAACCTGCTGCAGACCTTCGTCAAAAGCGCGCAGCGCGTGCTGACCCGCGACCAGATCATCGAACTGTCCGGCGGCGACAGCGACTACTCCTTCGACCGCAGCGTCGACATCCTCGTCAGCCGGTTGCGGCGCAAGATGGAAGACGACCCGAAAACGCCCAAGCTGATCCTGACCGTGCGCAGCGGCGGCTACCAGTTCCTGCCCGAGACGACCTCCGAATGAGACGTTTCCTGCCGCAGACCTTGCCTGTTTGGGTGCTGCTGATCGTCATTGCCGGCCTGCTGATCAGCCAGGTCGCGACCCTCTACATCGTGTCGCGCGACCGCGCCGTAGCCAATGGCGTCGTCGACCTCTACCGCCTCAACGACCGCGCCTTCTCGCTGGTGCAGCTCATGCATGACGCTACGCCGGAGGAACGAAAGGCGACGGCGACCGGCCTGTTCAATTCCACCTACGCACTCACTATCTCGGACACGCCGGCGGTCACCTCGTCGATCGCAAGCGACGACGAGCTGGCGGAACTCGAAGACATCCTTGTCGGCCGGCTGTCGAAGTTCGGCATCACTGATGCGCGCGTGCGGCGCGACCCGGCGACGCGCGAGGCCGACGACGCCGACGGCACGGCGCCGGGGCCCGATATCGGCCAGGTCGAACGCGACCTTCTGGTGCTGGCCGCCAACTTTGCGCAGAGCGACAAGCTGACGGCGTCGTTGCGTTTCGCCGACGGCCAATGGCTGAACTTCACCGAGCCGATCACGCCTGTCGGCCCGATACTGAGCTTCGACAGCCTGCCACTCTATTCGCTGATCGCCGGACTGGTGGTGATCATGTCGATCTGGTCGCTACGCCGGCTGACGGCGCCCTACCGGATGATGGAAACCGCCGTGAACCGGATCGGCAAGGATCTGAAGAGCCCGCCAATCGCGGAAGGCGGTAGCCGCGAGGTGCGTGCCGCTGCCAAGGCGATCAACGCCATGCAGGCCCGGCTGCGCGAATATGTCGAGGACCGCGAACATCTGGCGGCGGCGCTGGCGCATGATTTGCGCACGCCGATGACGCGGATGCGGCTGCGCCTGGAGCTGTTGCGCAAATCGGCGGTTCGCGAGGCGCTGGCACACGATCTCGCCGATGTCGAGAGCATTGCCAGCTCGGTGATCGACTTCGCCACCTTCGAGGTGACCGAGGAGAAGAACGAGCGTATCGACTTCTGGTCGCTCGTGGAATCCATCGCCGACAGCTATGACGACGTCTCGTTCGACGATGATACCCGTTCACGCGGCCTCGTCTGCATGGCGCGGCCGGTCGCGCTCAAGCGCTGCGTCACCAATCTGCTGCAGAACGCGGTCACCTACGGCAAGAAGGCGCATCTCAGCCTGCGCCTGTCGCAAAACATGATCCTGCTCACCATCCGTGATGAAGGGCCGGGCATACCGCAGGCGCAGATCGACGCCGTGTTCGGCTCTTTCGTGCGCCTCGAACAATCCCGCAACCGCCAGACCGGCGGTCTCGGGCTCGGCCTGACCATTGCCCGCAACATCGCACGCGCCGCCGGCGGTGAGGTCAGCCTGTCCAACAATCCGGGTGGTGGCCTGCTGACGCAACTGCGCCTGCCATTGGCGGCCTGACGCAGCCCCAAAAGTGCCGACCTCGCAAGGCGCGGCTTTGGACCGGCATACCCGGAAACCCGTGAGGTCGGCAGCGTGATATCAGGGTCGCCGCGAGGACAAGGGATGTGTTCCCATTTTCAATGGATGACGGCGATCTTCCATGCAAGCAGGGCAACTATTGCTGCTGCGCTGGAGAGGGTCGCCAAACCATTCCGCCCGAACGCATGCAGGGCAAGAACCGCCAACGCGGCACTGATCGCCGCGAGCGTCCCTTCGATATAAAAGAGCTGATTTGCAGTCAGTTGCGTGCCGGTCGCACCGCCGATCCTGAAAAACTCCAGGATCGATCGCATCGCAATCACAAGCAGCAGCCCGAGCGCCGTTTGCGCGGTCCGCGGTTTAGACAGCCAACCCCAAATCCGTTCCAAAGCGCCTTTCCCTGATAGCCGACGGTCCTGGAGTTCTCGCCGCTCCTACCGCCGCAGGACCGCACTCAGCACGTCGCGGATGCCGATCGCGCCGACGAAGCGCGACTGGTCGTCGAACAGCGCCACGGGTGCTGTCTGCGAGCGGTGCATGGCCAGCATCACTGTTTTCAGCGAGGTGCCGGGGTTGGCCCAGAACACTTGCGCCGCTTCCTCCGGCTGCCCTTCGAGATCGGCGCACGACACCCAGACCGCTGGCTTGCCGTCGCGTTCGGCCGCCGCCACCAGCCCGTGCTCATCGATCTTGAAGCGCGTCGTTTTGCGCCGGTCGAGCCACACCCAGCCATTGTCGCCATGTTCCAGGTCGCGGCGGTCGCGCATGACGTTCCAGGCGGTCAGCACCGACAGCGGATTCACATTGGCGATGAAGTCGCGGACATAGTCGTTGGCGGGCCGCAGCACGATGTCCTCCGGCGCCCCGGTCTGCACGATGCGACCGCCTTCCATGATAGTGATGTGGCTGCCGATCTTCAGCGCCTCCTCGAGGTCGTGGCTGACGAAGATGATGGTCTTCTTCAGCTCGGCCTGCAATTGCAGCAGCTCGTCCTGCAGCTTGGTGCGGATCAGCGGGTCGAGCGCCGAGAAAGGCTCATCCATCAGAAGGATCGGCGCCTCGGTGGCGAAGGCACGGGCCAGGCCGACGCGCTGCTGCATGCCGCCCGAAAGCTCATGCGCGTATTTCTTCGACCACTGGTCGAGATTGACCAGCTTGAGCTGGCGTTGCACGCGTTCCTTACGCTCTAGCTCCGGCACGCCGGCGAGTTCGAGGCCGAGGCCGACATTTTCCTCCACCGTGCGCCACGGCAGCAGGCCGAACTGCTGGAACACCATCGCCACCTGTTTCTGGCGCAGGCGCCGCAAGGTCGCCTCATCGCAAGTGACGACATCGACGGTCTTGTCGCCATCCTTGACCAGGACCTGGCCGCGCGACACCACGTTGAGCCGATTGACTGCCCGCAGCAATGTCGACTTGCCCGAACCGGAGAGGCCCATCAGCACCGAGATCTCGCCCTCGTTCACGGTCAGGCTGGCGCCGGCGCAGCCGAGCACATTACCGGTCTTTTCGAGGATATCGGCGCGGCTGGCGCCGGCGTCGATCATCGCCAACGATCCGGCCTGGTCGGCGCCGAAGACGATATCGACGTTCCTGAAATCGACGGCGACGGTCATTTCTTGCCTCCAACGCCGATGCGCGTCATGCGGTCGAGCACGATGGCCAGCACGACGATAGCCAGGCCGGCTTCAAGGCCGAGGTCGATCTTGCGCGAACCAAGCGCCCGGTTGATCTCGGTGCCGAGGCCGCCGGCACCGATGAGAGCCGCGAACACCACCATCGACAGCGACAGCATGATCGACTGGGTGAGACCGGCCATGATGGTCGGCAGTGCCGAGGGCAGCTCCACCTTCCAGAGCAGCTGGCTCTTGGTGGCGCCGAACGCCTCGCCTGCCTCGACGATCGACTTCGGCACCGAGACGACGCCCAGATGCGTGAGACGAACCGATGTCGGGATGACGAAGATGATGGTGACGATGAGGCCGGGCGCGTTGCCAAGGCCGAACAGCGTCAGCACCGGGATCAGATAGACGAAGGTCGGCAACGTCTGCATCAGGTCGAGCACCGGCAGCATGATGCGGTAGACCTTCGGCTTGTGAGCCGCCCAAATACCGAGTGGCACACCGATGGCCATCGAGGCGGCGGCAGCGGCAACCACCAGCACCAGCGTCTCCACGGTCTGCTTCCAGAGATTCTGGTTGAGGATGAACAGCAATCCGAGAAAGACGGCCACTGCCAGGCCTCTCGATCGCTGCAAATAGTAGGCAAGCAGCGCAATCAGGGCGATGAGAAGGACGGGCGGTATCAGCAACAGCGTGTCGACCACGCCGTCGAGCAGGAAATTCAGGCCGCCTGAGAGGCCGCGGAAGAAGGTGTTGAAATTGTCGGTGAGGAAGGTGAAGAACGCTTTGCCCCATTCGCCGATGGGAATTTTATAACTGACAAAGAATTTTGAAATCGGATCCATCTAGCCCCTCTTTGGCAGCCGCCGTCCTTGCCGGACAGTCATCTTGTCACAGGATATAAAAAAGGGCAGCCTTTTCTAGATGGCTGCCCTCACTCGCGTCATGTCGGATTCAAAGTCGGCTCAGCTCCCGAGCGCGGTCTTCACCGCCGCAGCCGCGTCGCCGCCATCGAAGGTGGTCACGCCGGCAATCCACGGAGCGACCGCGTCCGGATGCTTCTTCAGCCAGTCGGTCGCGGCCGTGTTGGCGTCGCTGCCCTTGAGGATCGCGTCCATCATCTCGCCTTCCATATCGAGATTGAACTTCAGGTTGGCGATGAACTTGCCGGCATTCGGGCACTCGGTGGTATATCCCTTGCGCACATTGGTATGCACGGTGGCGGCGCCGAAGCCGCTGTCGCCCATGCCGTCGAGATAGGTGATCTTCATGGCGCCCATCACCGGATGCGGCGTCCAGCCGAGGAACGCGATCCACTCATTGTTCTTCATCGACTGTTCGGCCTGCGTCAGCATGCCGGCTTCCGAGGATTCGACCAGTTCGAAGCCTTCGAGATTGTCCTTCGGGTTCTTGATCATGTCGAGGATGATGCGGTTGCCGTCGTTGCCGGCCTCGATGCCGTAGATCTTGCCGTCGAACTTGTCCTTGAACTTGCCGAGGTCGGTCAGCGTCTTGACGCCGGCGTCCGCCACATAGGTCGGCACGACGATGCCGTAGCCGGCGCCGCTGAGGTTTTCGCTGATGGTCTCGACCGAGCCGTCGGCGGTGTAGTCCTTGATGTCGTTGGTCATCGACGGCATCCAGTTGCCGAGGAAGACGTCGAGGTCCTTGTTTTTCAGAGACGCATAGGTCACCGGCACCGATAGCTGGATCACCTGCGGCTCGTAGCCGAGTGCGGTCAGCAGCACGGAAGCGATGCCGGTCGTCGCCTGGATGTCGGTCCAGCCGACATCGGAAAGACGCACCGCCTTGCAGCTCGCCGGATCACCGGCGAATGCAGCGCTCGTGGACAAAAAAGCCGCCAGGCCGAGGCCGGCGACGAAAGAGTTCATACGCGACATAGGTATTCTCCCATTGTGATTCTTTGGCGAAGCGCAGCTGCGGTTTCTCTGCCCGCCTTGTTTCGTCAGCCAAACACCATTCTGGTGCGGTTTCAAGCGTTAAGGCAATCACGATCAACGGCGCGGACTGGCCAATCAGCGACACGGCTGACGCTTTTGTCTTGCCGGACAGTTTTTTCAGGAGCGAGGCGGCTTTTTCGTAGAAAGGCTGCCGTGGCCCCTCCCCGCACGACACCAAGTCGGCTTAAGGTCTATTTAGATTCAGGTGATGCCGGCCTGCAAATGCCGGTTCCTGCGCTTCCGGTGCTCACGTACCCGAAAGTACGCTCCGCTCCGGTTCTCGGAGCCCACCATTTTCGGCGCGGCCTGACCTGAATCTAAATAGACCGTAAAGGACGGCATGGCCAAGCTCTACTTCCACTATGCAACGATGAACGCCGGCAAGACCACGATGCTGTTGCAGGCGTCGTACAATTATCGCGAGCGCGGCATGCGCACGATGCTGTTCGTCGCCGGCCATTACCGCAAGGGCGATACCGGCCTGATCTCGTCGCGCATCGGCCTGGAGACGGAAGCCGACATGTTCCGCGATGGCGACGACCTGTTCGCCCGCGTCGCCGATCATCACGCGCATACATCGGTGCATTGCGTCTTTGTCGACGAGGCGCAGTTTCTCGAAGAGGAGCAGGTCTGGCAGCTCGCCCGCATTGCCGACCGGCTGAACATCCCGGTCATGTGTTACGGCTTGCGCACCGATTTCCAGGGCAATCTGTTCTCCGGTTCTCGTGCGCTGCTGGCCATCGCCGACGATTTGCGCGAAGTGCGCACCATCTGCCGCTGTGGCCGCAAGGCGACGATGGTGGTGCGCCTTGGACCTGACGGCAAGGTGGCGCGCCAGGGCGAGCAGGTGGCGATCGGCAAGGACGTTTATGTCTCGCTCTGCCGTCGCCACTGGGAGGAAGAGATGGGCCGCGCCGTGCCCGACGACTTCATCGGCTTTATCAAGGGCTGACGGCCCCGGCGACCTTGCCGGGTTCGGTGCAGCCCGATCGGCACCTTCCGCGATCGCGCCGCGATGCAGCGTTTGTTAAGGCCTCGGCACTATAAGGCCCCAGCCAGAGCTCTCCGGGGTCAGCCATGTTTCGAGCCGCTTCGTCCGCCAGCATTCTTCTCCTTGCCACCTCACTTGCCGCCCATGCCGGCGGTGACCCGGCCCTTGGCAAGAAGGTCTTCAACCGGTGCATCGCCTGCCACGAAGCAGCCACCGACCGCGACAAGGTCGGCCCGCATCTGTCGGGCGTCGTCGGTCGCACCGCCGGTAGCGCCGAGAGTTTTCTTGGTCACTACTCCGAGGCGATGAAGAGTGCCGGTGCCGCCGGCCTGGTCTGGGATGAAGCCAATCTCGCCGAGTATCTCAAGGCTCCCAAGCTGAAAGTGCCCGGCAACAAGATGGCGTTTGCCGGCCTGACCAAGGACGACGACATCGCCAATGTCATCGCCTATCTGAAGGCCGATCCCAAGCCCTGATCCGCCGCGCACGCCGCTGTAAAGCCGGCTTCCGCCTCGCATGTCGCGGCCGCTATTGCTGCATTGGCTTGCCAAATACAAAGGCATCCGTTCGCCGTCCTTTTGCGGCTTAGAAGTTCAATGGCAGTTGAACCAAGCCTGGCCGGCAGGCTAATCACGCCATGACCTCGCCTCCATTCAGGGGAATCGGGTGAGTTAATTATCGTGAGATGACGCTTACGAGGAATTCGTCGTCCCAGGCCGCCACTTTTCGTTTCAATCGC
>NZ_JAMYLA010000074.1:0-25021 GCF_040317725.1 Mesorhizobium sp. M1396
GGTCAATCCGAGCCGACCAAGAGACCGATCCTCCCTCAATCAGATGGCCTTCATATATGAATAAATTTCCCCGGACAGCCCTGCGTTGAACGGGGAGAAGGACGCTGCCGTTGATGCTTTCGCCAATCGCCAGCGCTATCTCCCTTCTCCCCGTCACTATACGGGGAGAAGGTGCCGGCAGGCGGATGAGGGGCAGCGCCAGCCTATGCTGCGATACTACTTCAGCACCTTCCCATCCACCCCAAACCGATAGGTCTTCGCCGGGTCCGGCGTCGCATAGAGCGTGGCGCCCGGTTCTGCATCGTATACCCCGAAAATGCGCACTGTGATCAACCCGGCCTTCTCGCAGTCGAGATAGAGATTGGTGTCGGCGCCGAGATGCTCGGCATGCACGACCGTACCCTTCCAGGCGCCGGATTTCGGATCGACGGTCAGATGTTCCGGCCGCACGCCGATGGTCTTGGCGGTTTCGCCGAGGCGGGCGCCGTCGACGAAGTTCATCTTCGGTGAGCCGATGAAGCCGGCGACGAACTCGTTTGCCGGCGAATTGTAGAGCTCCATCGGGCCGCCGATCTGCTCGATCTTGCCGGCGTTGAGCACGACGATCTTGTCCGCCAGTGTCATCGCCTCGACCTGGTCGTGGGTGACGTAGATCATCGTCGCCTTCAGCCGGCGATGCAACTGCGCGATCTCCAGCCGCGTGTTGACGCGCAGCGCCGCGTCGAGATTCGACAACGGTTCGTCGAAGAGGAACAGCTTGGGCTCACGCACCACGGCGCGGCCGATGGCGACGCGTTGGCGCTGGCCGCCGGAGAGTTCGGCCGGCCGTCTCTCGAGGTAGGGTTCCAGAGACAGCATCGACGAGGCGATGCCGATGCGGCGATCGATCTCGGCCGCCGGCGTGCCGGCCTGCTTCAACCCGAGGCCCATATTGTTCTTCACCGTCAGATGCGGGTAGAGCGCATAGGTCTGGAACACCATGGCGATGCCGCGCTTGGCCGGCGGCGTGGCCGAGACATCCTGACCGTCGATGACCACCCGGCCCGAGGTCGAATCCTCCAGCCCAGCAATAACCCGGAGCAAGGTCGACTTGCCGCAGCCGGACGGGCCGACGAAGACGACGAATTCGCCGTCATTCACTTCGAGGTTGATGCCCTTCAGCACCTCGACCGGCCCGAAGGCCTTCTTCACGTTCTCGATGTTCAGCGAGCCCACGGCTTCGTCCCTGTTCTAGAGTTTGATGGCTGCGCCACTGCGCACGCTCTCGTCGGCGGCGAGGCAGACGGCGAGCGACTTGACCGCGTCGTCCATGTGTTTGGTGAGATCCAGATCCTCGCGGATCGCTTTCAGCACGAAGGCCTGTTCGAGGTCGCAGAGGTCCTGGTGGCCGGGCTCGCCTTCCATCGACAGCATTTCGTCCGGCTCGGCGAATTTGCCATCCGCTCCGGTCGCGGCACTGTGCAGGCGGATGGTCGAGGTCTTGGTGTGGGTGTCGATGTCATCCGACTTCACGCCTTCCTTCATCACGATCGACACGCAGCCATTGGGAGAGATGACGTCCTTCACGAAGAAAGCCGTCTCCGAAATCATCGGCCCCCAACCGGCCTCGTACCAGCCGACCGACCCGTCATCGAACAGCACCTGCAGGTGGCCGTAATTGTACATTGAGGGCGCGACCTCCTCGGTCAGCCGCACGCCCATGCCACGCACCTCGACCGGCCTGGCATCGGTGATCTGCAGCATGACGTCGAGATAGTGAACGCCGCAGTCGACGATCGGCGAGGTCGTCCGCATCAACTGCTTGTGCGTCTCCCAGCTATGGCCCGAGGATTGCTGGTTAAGGTTCATGCGGAAGACGTACGGGCCACCGAGCTTGCGCGCTTCGGCGATCAGCCTGATCCAGGACGGATGATGGCGCAGGATGTAGCCGATCACCAGTTTCTTGCCGTTGGCCGTGGCCGCCGCGACGACGCGTTTGGCGTCGGCCACGGTCGTTGCCAGCGGCTTTTCGACGAAGACATGGCAGCCGGCCTCGAACGCCTTCACCGCATAGTCGGCATGGCTGTCGGAATAGGTGGCGATGCAGGCGATATCGGGCTTTTCGTCGCGCAGCGCTTCGTCGAAGGAGCGCCTGATGCCATAGCCGGAAAGCCCTTCCGGCAACGGCACGTCCGAGCGGTTGATGAGTGCGGCGATCTCGAAGCCCGGATTGTTGTGATAGGCGAGCGCATGGCTACGGCCCATATTGCCGAGGCCGGCGACGACAACGCGCAGGGGTGCTTCAGGACTCACTTGACGGCTCCAGACGTGATGCCGCGGATCAGCTGCCGCGAGAAGATGACGTAGAGGATCAGCACCGGCATGATGGCCAGCGACAGTGCGGCCAGGATGGCGTTCCAGTTGGTGACGAACTGGCCGAGGAACAGCTGCGCGCCGAGCGTCACCGTCTTGGTCTCTTCCGACGGCGCCAGGATCAGCGGGAACCACAGATCGTTCCAGATCGGGATCATGGTGAAGACGGCGACCGTGGCCATCGATGGCCGCACCAGCGGCAGCACCAGGCGGAAAAAGATGGTGTATTCGGACAGGCCGTCGATGCGACCGGCATTCTTCAGATCGTCGGACACCTGCTTCATGAATTCAGACAGGATGAAGACGGCCAGCGGCAGGCCTTGCGCGGTGTAGACCAGGATCAGCGCCGTCAGCGTGTTGACCAGCCCGCTCGCCACCATCAATTGCAGGATGGCGACGGTGCCCAGACGGATCGGAATCATGATGCCGAGCGCCAGATAGAGGCCCATCAGCGAATTGCCGCGAAAGCGGTATTCCGACAGCGCGAACGCCGCCATGGCGCCGAACAAAAGCACGAAGAACAGCGACGCGACGGTGATGACGAGGCTGTTCTGGAAATAATGGATGAAATCGCCCTGGCCGATCACCGTCGTGTAGCCGATCAGGTCGAACGTCTTTGGCGTCGGCGGTGTCAGCGGCGCACCGAAGATGCCGGCGCGCGACTTGAACGAGTTCATGATGACGAGGATCACCGGAAACAGCGCGATCCCCGTGTAGGTCAGCAGGATCGCGTGGGCGCCGATGGTGCGGGGCACGGAATGGGTGGCGGTGCTCATTGGAATGTCTCCTGACGAGCTGCGGCTGGCAGGGTCGGCGCCCAGGCACCCCCCTCTGTCCTGCCGGACATCTCCCCCGCAAGGGGGGAGATTGGCAGTTTTAGCGTTGCCGCACATCTTGCAACGCTGGAGATTGGCGAAGGCCGAAATGACATCCGATCTCCCCCCTTGCGGGGGAGATGGCCGGCAGGCCAGAGGGGGGTGTCCAAGCTCGACATTCTACCCCCTCAGAACTGGTAGCGACGCAGGCGCGTCTGCACGAGGAAGAGGTAGACGCAGACGCCGCCGAGGATGATCAGGAACATCATCGTGGCGATCGCCGCGCCCATGTTGGGGTCGCCCACCTGCAGCTGGAAACCGAAGAAGGCGCGATAGAGGAAGGTGCCGAGAATGTCGGTCGAATAGTTCGGCCCGGCGAGCGCCCCTTGCGCGGTGTAGATCAGATCGAAGGCGTTGAAATTGCCGACGAAGGTGAGGATCGAAATGATGCCGATCGACGGCAGGATCAGCGGCAGCTTGATCTTCCAGAATTGCGACAGGCCGGTGATGCCGTCGCATTCGGCGGCTTCGATCACCTCTTCGGGGATCGACAGCAGGGCTGCGTAGATCAGCATCATCGGGATGCCGACGAACTGCCACACCGAGATCAGGCTGAGCGCGGTCAGCGCATATTGCTCCTTGCCCAGCCACGGCGTGAACAGGCTTTTCAGGCCGACAAGATCCATCAGATGCGGTGCCACGCCCCACAGCGGCGACAGGATCAGCTTCCAGGCGAAGCCGACGATAACGAAGGACAGGATCGTGGGCACGAAGATCGCCGTGCGGTAGAAGGCCGCGAATCTCAGTCTCGGGCTGGACAGCAACGCGGCCAGCATGACGCCGATCGGGTTCTGCACGACCATGTGGATGATGAAGAACCAGGTGTTGTTCCTGAGCGCGTTCCAGAAACCCACCGACCAGTTGGGGTCGCCGAACAGCATGCGGAAGTTTTCCAGCCCGACGAAGACCTGGTGCTGCTCGATGTTGCGGAACAGCGACAGCTGCAGCGTGCCGGCGAGCGGCAGGATCATGATCGCCGTGTAGACGAGCACCGCCGGCGCCAGGAAGATGCCGATGTGCCAGCGGAATGGTCTTTTCGGTCGTGTTTCTGCGGCCATGAGTTCGGTCCCCGCCGATCAGGTTGGCAAATGCCGCCAAAGGCGCGGCGCCTCCCTCCCCCTCGAGGGGAGGGTGCCTCGCGAAGCGAGGCGGGTGGGGTCGGTCAAGGCAGCGCGCCATCGACATTTGACCGTGCTTTCCAGCAACGATCAAGTCGCGGCCTGCCTCCACCGACCCCCTCTGTCGCCTTTGGCGACATCTCCCCCTCAAGGGGGGAGATAAGCAGCGCTCAGCCTGAGCTCTTACTTGGCCGGCTTGTACCAGCTGTCGAGACCGGCCTGCAGCTTCTTGGCGGCAGCTTCCGGCGTATCGGTGCCGTTGATGACGTTGGCCGATTCAACCCAGGTCTCGTTCTCGAGGTTCGGCGTACCGCGCGACAGGATCTGGTAGGTCGAGCGGATCGTCGACTTGCACTTGCCGCGCCAGGAGACGAATTCCTGCGCCAGCGGGTCTTCCATCTTCACCGGCGCGGAGTTCAGGCTGAAGAAGCCCGGCAGCGCGTTGGCGTAGATGGTGGCGAAATCCGGCGAGGCAACCCAGGACAGGAAGGTCTTGGCCGCATCGGCGTTCTTCGAAGCCGCGTTCAGGCCCATGCCGATATCGGTATGGTCGGAGATGTAGCAGGTGTCGCCGGCCTTCTCGACCGGCGGCGGGAATGCGCCCATCTTGAACTGGGCCTGGGTGTTGAACAGGCCGATTTCCCACGAGCCAGCCGGGTAGATGGCGGCGCGGCCAAGCGTGAACAGGTTCTGGCTATCCGGGTAGGTCTGCGCTTCGAACCCATCGCCGAGATAAGGCTTCCACTTGGCCAGTTCCTCAAACGGCGCGACCCATTCCTTGTCGGTAAGCTTCTGATCGCCCTTGATCAGCGCCGCACGGCCGTCCTCGCCCTTCCAGTAATTGGGCCCGATGTTCTGGTAGCCCATGGTCGCGGCTTCCCAGAGATCCTTGGTGCCCATCGCCATCGGGATGTAGGTGCCGTCGGCCTTGATCTTGTCGAGCGCGGCGAAGAACTCGTCGCGGGTCTCCGGCACCTTGATGCCGAGCTTGTCGAAGGCGTCCTTGTTGTAGATGAAGCCGTGAATGACCGAGGCCATCGGCACGCAGAAGCTCACCTTGCCGTCGTCTGTCTGCCAGGCGGACTTGGCCACCGGAGAGAAGTTTTCCATGCCGGGCAGCGCCGAGAGATCGGCAAGGTTGCCCTTCTTGAACAGTTCAAGCGACTTGTCGAACGGGCGGCAGGTGATCAGGTCGCCCGCCGAGCCGGCGGCGAGCTTGGCGCCAAGTGCGGCGTCATATTCGGTCGGAGCCGACGGTGCGAACACCACCTTGATGCCCGGGTTCTTGGCTTCGAAAGCCGGGATCAGCTTGTCCTTCCAGATGGCAAGGTCATCGCCGCGCCAGCTTTCGATGTTGAGCGTTACGTCGGCATAAGCCACCCCGGCCGAGCCGAGAATGCTGGTGCCCAAAAGCAGTGCCGTCAGTAGTTTCGTTGTCATGCTCAGTCTCCCTGTTGACCTTTTTCAGGTTCGGTTTTGATGAGAACGGAGGCAGTGCGCCCCTTGCTCCCCTCTATAGCGGAAAGGGCCGGCCGCAGCTTCTGGCCGGCCTCTTCCAGTATCTTCCGCGCCGCATCGGCACTGTCGGCGCCGGCGGCGAGCAGAATGGCGGTCTTGACCGCGCCGCCGCTCTTCTCGAGCAGGCGGGCCGCTTCGTCCGTGCCGCGCCCGCTGACGGCGGCGACGATGCGCGCCGCGCGGTCGCGCAGCTTGATGTTGTCGGCCATCAGATTGACCATGTAGCCATCATGGACATGGCCGAGATGGACCGCGGTCAGCGTCGACAGCATGTTGAGCGCGATCTTCTGGGCGGTGCCGGCGCCCATCCGCGTCGAGCCGGCGATCAGCTCCGGCGGCGTTTCGAGCAGGATGGCGGTTTGCGCCTGGCGAAGCAGCGCCGAGTCCCGGTTGTTGGCGATGCCGATCGTCGCTGCACCACGGCGAGCGGCTTCCTCGATGGCCCGCACCGCATAGGGTGTGGTGCCGCTGGCGGAAATGGCGATCAGGCAATCGCTGCTGCCGAGGCCAGCATTGACGACCGCTGCCGCGGCCTCCTCGGTGTCGTCTTCCGGTCCGCCGGCCAGCGTCCGGAAGGCCTCGTCGCCGCCGGCGATCAGGATGGCGATGCGGTCGCGATGAATGCCGAAGGTGCCAGGCAACTCCAGCGCATCGGCCAGCGCCATCAGGCCCGAGCTGCCGGCCGCCGCGTAGGCAAGCTTGCCGCCGCCGTTCAGTCTGCTGGCGACGATTTCGGCCGCCCTGGCAATGGAAGGAATGGCATGGCGCACCACTTTCGCAGCTTCAATCTGCGCATCGGCCAAATAGGAAAGGATGGCGTCCGGAGTCTGGATATCCAGCCCCTCGGCATTTTTATGAAGCGCTTCGGTGCGCGTTTCGGCCATCCCGGTTCCTCCAATACCAGAACAATACCAAAAAAATACCACTTGTCCACACGCATTAACGAACTCGTGGGCTGGAAATCGGCGAAGCGACGGAATACCTTGATTATTCAATAAAATACGCCCTAATTTTTTTGAGCCGGAAATTAACCCTTGGCTATTGGTATTTTATTGGTATTATCTCCTCGGAGGAGAAATCGTGTGAATTTCGTGCTCGGAATCGATGGCGGCGGCACCAGCTGCCGGGCAGCCCTGGCGACAGCGGACGGCACTGTTGTTGGCCGCGCCAAAAGCGGCGCCGCCAACATCCGCACCGATCTGACCGGCGCCCGGTCGAACATCGTCGAGGCGGCGCGGCAGGCGTTCATCGACGCCGGGCAGGACCCGGACCTGATCCCGCAGACACCGGCAATTCTTGGCCTCGCCGGCGCCAATGTCGGCACCTACCGGCAGCAGCTCGAAGCGATCCTGCCGTTCAGCATCAGCCGCGTCGAGACCGACGCCGAGATCGCGCTGGAAGGCGCTGTCGGCTCCGGTGACGGCGCCATGGCGATCCTCGGCACCGGCACCGCCTATATGGCGCGCAAGAACGGCAAATCGCGCGCCATCGGCGGCTGGGGTTTCCAGGTCGGCGACCAGGGCAGCGGCGCCCGCATCGGCCGCGACCTGCTCGAGCAGACGCTGCTTGCCTATGACGGCGTCCGCGAGGGTTCGCCGTTGACGCTGAGCATGCTGGCCGTTTTCCGCAACAATCCGGAGGACGTGGTCGAATTCACCACCAATGCCAAGCCCGGCGATTTCGGCGGCTTCGCACCCAAGGTGTTCGAGCATGCCGAGAAGGGCGACAGCATCGCCAACTGGATCCTCGACAGGGCGGTCGCCGACGTCGAAGCCTCGCTCGGCGCGCTCGACCTTTCGGACGACGCGCCGCTCTGCCTGCTTGGCGGGCTGGCTCCGCTCTACGCGCCGCGCCTGTCGGCCCGCTACCGGGCGCTGCTCAAGCCGCCGCTCGACGACGCGCTGGGCGGCGCCGTGCAGATGGCGGTCCGCCTTTTCACTGGACACGCGGAGGCGGCTCGATGAGCGAGGCCGCCGACCAGATCTTCGCCATGCTGAAACAGTCGTCGCAGAGCGGCGCGCCGCTCTACCTGCAGCTTCGCAAGAGCATCGAGGATGCGGTCAATCGCGGCCTGATCGGGCCGGGGGACGCACTGCCCTCCGAGCGCGACATCGCCACCAAGGCCGACATTTCGCGCGTCACCGTGCGCAAGGCGGTGCAAGACCTGGTCAAGGGCGGCATACTGGTCCAGCGCCATGGTTCCGGCACGTTCGTCGCGCCGCGCATGGAGCGCGTCGAACAGTCGCTGTCGCGGCTGACCTCATTTACAGAGGACATGGCGCGGCGCGGCATGGCGGTGCGTTCGGCCTGGCTCGATCGCGGCCTTTACGCGCCCTCGCCCGACGAGATGATGGTGCTCGGCCTGTCGTCGAGCGAACTGGTGGCTCGGGTGGCTCGCCTGCGCATTGCCAATGACACGCCGCTGGCGATCGAACGCGCCTCGCTGTCGGCGAGAGTATTGCCCGACCCGGCTGATATAGGCTCCTCGCTCTATGCGGCGCTGGAATTGACCGGCAACCGGCCGGTGCGGGCTGTGCAGCGCATTTCCGCCGCCAATCTCGGCGACAGCGACGCGCGCCTGCTCGAAGTATCACCGGGCGTCGCCGGCCTGCATATCGAACGCATTTCCTATCTGGCGAGCGGCAAGGTGATCGAATTCACCCGCTCTATATATCGGGGCGACGCCTATGATTTCGTCGCCGAACTGCGGCTGGCGGGGCCAAGTGAAGAGGGCCGACCATGAGTACAGAGCCAACGAAGCCGACCCATATGCGGCGCGAGATCGCGGAGATCCCGCAAGCCGTCGCCCGCCTACTCGACGGCTCCGGCGCGGTATTGACCGAGGCCGGGCGCGGCATACGCGAACGCGACCCGCAGTTTGTCGTTACCGTGGCGCGCGGCTCGTCCGATCATGCCGCGACCTTCATGAAGTATGCCGTCGAGCTGACGGCGGGCCTCGCCGTTGCATCGGTCGGACCGTCCATCGCCTCGATCTATGGCCGCAAGCTCAGGCTCGCCGGCTCGGCCTGCCTGGCGATCTCGCAGTCGGGCAAGAGCCCCGACATCGTCGCCATGGCCGAAACAGCGCGAGCCGGCGGCGCGCTGACCATCGCCATCACCAACACAGCCGATTCGCCGCTGGCGCGTGCCTCGGATTACGCCATCGATATACTGGCCGGCCCCGAGCGCAGCGTGGCGGCGACCAAGACTTTCATCAATTCCGCCGTTGCCGGCCTCGCTTTGATGGCGCATGCCACCGGCGACGATGCGCTCCTGACGGCACTGGCCCGCTTGCCGGAGCATTTCCGCAAGGCGATCACCTGCGACTGGATGGGCGTGCTGGCCGAAACGATCGAGAAGCAGAAGTCGCTGTTCATCCTCGGCCGCGGACCATCGGCGGCGATGGCCAACGAGGCGGCGCTGAAATTCAAGGAAACCTGCGGCATGCACGCCGAGGCCTACAGCGCCGCCGAAGTCATGCATGGCCCGCTGGCGCTGATCGGCCCCGATTTTCCGGTGCTGGCGCTGGCCGCGCGCGACGCGTCGGAGCCATCAGTCGCCGAGGCCGCCGACAGCCTGGCGGCCAAGGGCGCGCCGGTGTTCGTCACCTCCGCGCTTGCCCAGCGTGCCGTGCCCCTGCCGCATGTCGCCACCGGCCATCCCCTGACCGACCCGCTGGCGCTGATCGTTTCCTTCTACATGTTCGTCGAGGCCTTTGCCCGCCATCGCGGTCTCGATCCGGACACGCCGCGCAATCTTCGCAAGGTGACGGAGACGCTATGAGCGACCGTTTTGCCCTGACCGGCGCCCGGATTTTCGACGGCGACGACTGGCATGACGGCCACGCGCTGGTCGTGCGCGACGGCCTCGTCGAGGCTATTTTGCCCTCCGGTGCCATAGCCGCCGATGTCCGCGTCATCGAGACCGGCGGCGGCATGCTCGTGCCCGGCTTCGTCGACCTCCAGGTCAATGGCGGCGGCGGCGTCATGCTCAACGACCATCCCGATGTCGCCTCGCTCGAAACCATCTGCAAGGCACATGCGCCCTTCGGCACGACGGCGCTGCTGCCGACGCTGATCACCGACACGCCCGACATCACCGCCGCCGCCGTCGCCGCCGGCGAAGCCGCGGCGCTGCGGAAGATGCCCGGTTTTCTCGGCCTGCATCTCGAAGGCCCGCATCTGTCGATCGCCCGCAAGGGCGCGCATGATCCGGCGCTGATCCGGCCGATGTCGGATGCCGACCAGGCGATGCTGATCGCGGCGCGGCAAAAACTGCCGGTGCTGCTCACCACCGTAGCGCCGGAATCCGTCGAGCCGGCACGCGTCGCGGCACTCGCCAAGGCCGGCGTCATCGTCAGTCTTGGCCATTCCGACACCGGATACGCCACCGCCAGCACCTTCGCCGAAGCCGGCGCGAGCGTGGTCACCCATCTGTTCAACGCAATGAGCCAGATCGGCAATCGCGAGCCTGGTCTGGCCGGCGCGGCCATCGACATCGGCACCTTGTCCGCCGGTCTTATCGCCGACGGCATCCATGTCGATCCCGCCACCATCAAGATCGCGCTGCGTGCCAAGCAGGGTCCCGGCAAGATCGTGCTGGTCAGCGACGCCATGGCGACAATCGGCACCGACATGACCTCATTCACGCTTAACGGCCGCACCATCTACCGCAAGGATGGCAGTTTGCGGCTTGCCGACGGAACGCTGGCTGGTGCCGATCTCGACATGATCTCGGCGGTTCGCTACGTCCACCGGATTGTCGGGCTGGACCTGTCGGAAGCGTTGCGCATGGCCTCGCTCTATCCGGCGCAGGCGATAGGGCAATCGCATCGGCTCGGGCGATTCGCCAAAGGCACGGCGGCGGATATCGTTTCGCTGTCGGACGATCTCGACATGAAGAGCGTCTGGATCGGTGGCGGCAAGGTTTTTGAGGCTGGCGTCCCCAGACTGACAGGCTGACCGTGCACTTCCAGCCTCAGGATGTGTACAGATCCTTGTAGGTGTCGCGCAAAAGATTCTTCTGCACCTTGCCCATGGTGTTGCGCGGCAGTTCGTCGACGAAGATCACCCGCTTCGGGTGCTTGTATTTCGCCACGCGTCCGCCGATGGCGCCGAGAATTTCGGCTCCGGTGATCCGCGATGCCGGCGCCCGGACGACGACAGCGGTGACGCCTTCGCCGAAATCCGGATGGGCAACGCCGATGACGGCGCTTTCGCTAACCCCGTCGAGCGCGTCGATCTCGCTTTCGAGTTCCTTCGGATAGATGTTGTAGCCGCCGGAAATGATCAGGTCCTTGCCGCGCCCGACGATATGGACGTAGCCGTCGGCGTCGATGATGCCGAGATCGCCCGTGATGAAGAAACCGTCGGCGCGGAATTCCGCCTTGGTCTTCTCCGGCATGCGCCAATAGCCGCCGAAGACGTTTGGGCCCTTGACCTCGATCATGCCGACCTCGCCTTGGGCGAGCGCTGCGCCGCTGTCGGGATCGGCGATGCGAAGCGTGACGCCGGGCAAAGGGAAACCGACCGTGCCGGCGCGCCGCTCGCCTTCATAGGGGTTCGAGGTGTTCATGTTGGTCTCGGTCATGCCATAGCGTTCGAGGATCGCGTGGCCGGTTCGTTCGCGCCAGGCCTTGTGCGTCTCGGCCAGCAGCGGCGCCGAACCGGAAATGAACACACGGATGTTTTTCGCCGCCTCGCGGCCCAGCCCATCCTGCTGCAGCAGGCGCACATAGAAAGTCGGCACGCCCATCAGGGCCGTGGCGCGCGGCAAAAGCGTGACGATGCGGACCGGATCGAACTTCTGCTCTAACAGCATCGAGGCGCCGGCCATCAGGATGACGTTGGTGGCGACGAACAGGCCATGCGTGTGGAAGATCGGCAATGCGTGGATCAGCACGTCGTCTCCGGTGAAGCGCCAGTGCTCGACCAGCACGCGCGCGTTGGAGGCGAGATTCTCGTGGCTGAGCATGGCGCCCTTCGAGCGGCCCGTGGTTCCCGAAGTGTAGAGGATCGCCGCGAGGTCATCCGGCCCGCGCGCCACGTCATGAAAATCCGTCGGCAGCCGCGAGGCCTGATCGGTCAGCGATCCCTGGCCGTCGCGGCCGAGCGTGACGGCGACGGCGCCCGTTTTTTCCGCCAGCGCGCAGATGTCGGCCGCCCTTGCCGGATCGCAGACGACCAGCCGTGGCTCGGCATCGCCGAAGAAATACTCCAGCTCGGTCAATGTGTAGGCGGTGTTGAGCGGCAGGAAGACGGCGCCGACGCGCAGGCAGGCGAGATAGAGCAGGACCGCCTCAGGGCTCTTCTCGACCTGCACGGCGACCCGGTCGCCGGGTTCGACATCCAGTTGCAAGAGCGCATGCGCGAGCTGTGCCGAGCGCTCCAGCATATCGCCATAGCTGAGCGAGCGGCCGTCATCGGTTTCCATCAGCAGGCGCCCAGGCGCCGGCATCCGGGACCGGAACGCGTCGAACAGATGATTGCTCATGAAGACTTCCCTGGGGTGGCGGAACGGCGGGCCCTGCACATGCGCCTGGAGCGGCATGCCTTGGCGGCGAAGAGTTCGCGGTTCTTGGCCGCGCCGTCAAGGCCGCGGACAGCGGTTCACGCCGGCCGTGCCGATGCCACAGGCTGCCAGCAATGGGGTATAAAAGACCGCCGAAAACGACCGCTATCGCCGGGCAGCCTTGCCGGCGATCACCTTTGTAGCTTCGTCCTGCTTGAGGCGTTTCATGCACATGGCGGCGGTCAGTTGGTAGTGGTTGATCAATGCCTCGACGGCGCCGTCGGCATCGCCGTCAAGGGCACATTCGGCGATCAGGCGATGCTCGCCGAAATCGTCGCGTTGGACGCCTTCGCCGTCATTGACCATTTGCCGGTAGCGATAGGCGTGATCGGAAAGCTGGTCGCAGAATCCCACCAGCCATTGCGACCGGCAGGCCGAAATCAGCACCCTATGGAAGATACGGTGCAGCCGTTCCCAATCCGGATTGAGCGAGACGGGATCCTGCGGCGAAAAACGTGACGCGCGGCCCAGGCGATGCAGCGCCAGAACGAGTTGTTCTTCCCATTCGGCGGTGCGGTGCGCGATGGATTCGCGAAGCGCCCGCTCCTCGAGCCAGCAGCGCGTGCGCGTCAGCTCTTCGAGTTCCGACGCGCTGACCGGCATGATGAAGAAGCCGCGCTGGTCGTGGCGGCCGAGAAGCCCTTCCGAAGCGAGGCGATTGAGGGCCTCGCGAACAGGGGAAGCGCCAGCCCCATATCTGGAAACCACCCACTCGACCCGCAACTTGCTCTCGGCTTCAAGAACACCACCGAGAAGGTCGTCACGCAATTGCTGATAGACGGTGCTGGCAAGCGTGCTCTTGGAGCCTGCGCCGTCGTCGTTCAGATTGGCAGCTCCATATGTCACAGCGACTCCTTGTCCCTAATTTTTATTTTGGGCAATTCGAGTCCGAAAGCATCCCCCTTTTTCGCATATATACCATACAGCGCCTGCGGTCGTGCGCTCAAGCAGAAGATCACGCTATTGTACTTAAGCACAAAGAAATATGCGACTTTCCAGGGCTCGATGCTGTAATTCCGCGCATTCCCACAACCTGCGGAAACTTAACATGTTTTGTATGCACGCAGGAGAATCTATTCCCTGTTCTTTTGTATGCGCGTGAGACCACCTGTTCTGTTGTGCGCACTGGCGACGAACATTGGAACCGAATCAGGCCGGCCGCCGCTTTGGGGCATCATATCCTCATAAGCCGCGCTCCGGCACCAGACCCCTTGGCCGGCATACCGGATTGATTGAAGACGGAATGCGCCGTGAGTTAGCCGACTGCGTTGTCGGCTGCCGTCCTGATCGCCTGGATGTTTTGCCGGTAGGCTTCGACGCTGCCGCCCTTGAAGATGGCGGCGCCCGCCACCAGAACGTCGGCGCCGGCGGCGGTCACCAGCGGCGCGGTTTCGGCCGAAACGCCGCCGTCGATCTCGATGCGGATCGGCCGGCCGCCGATCAGCGCCTTGACCCGCTTCACCTTGTCCACAATCGCCGGAATGAAGGCCTGGCCGCCGAAGCCCGGATTGACGGTCATGATCAGGATCAGGTCGAGCCGGTCGAGCACGTATTCGACCGCGCTTTCCGGCGTTGCCGGATTGAGCGACACACCGGCCTTCTTGCCAAGGTTCCTGATGGTCTGCAGCGAGCGGTCGAGATGCGGCCCGGCCTCGGCATGCACGGTCAAGCCATCGCAGCCGGCCTCGGCAAAAGCGGCCAGATAGGGGTCGGCCGGGGCGATCATCAGATGGCAGTCGAAGAAGGCCTTGGTGCGGTCGCGGATCGCCTTGATCACCGGCGGGCCAAAGGTGATGTTGGGCACGAAGTGCCCGTCCATCACATCGAGATGGATCCAGTCGGCGCCGGCCGCCACCACCGCTTCGACCTCATCACCGAGTTTGGAAAAATCCGACGCCAGCACCGAGGGTGCGATCAGGGTCTTTTTGCTCATGGGTGCGGCCTTTCCGAGCGCCTTTTTCGTCCGGCCACTCTATCGACTGCCTAATGCGCTCCAGCCAACTTGTCGAGAGCGCGGGCGCGGCGGATGCACTGGCGTTGCGGCGTCTCCGATCGTGTCGCAGCCAATTTCCACTTGCCCCGGAGCATTGACGAAAAACCCGCCGGATTGCTCCGGCGGGTTCCTGGTCTGGCGTCGAGCAGATTCCTATTGCTGCTGGAGTTTCAGGATTCTGTTTGGATCCGGATCCTGCTGCTGATCGACCTGCGGCTGGCGCCGTGGCAGTACCTGCAGCAGCAGGCCCGGGTTGAGCTCCAGCGACGGTTGCCCGCGGACCGGACGGCAGTTCGGATACCGCCCGATCGTGCCTTCAGGGCAGCGCCGTCTGATGATCGGCTGGCACTGGCCATTGATCATCTGCGAGCCCGGTGCGCATTCCACCTCCTGCCTGGGCTTGCGGCATGCGCCGTCGATCACTTCGGTCCCACGCGGACAGACACACTCGCCGCGCTTGTTATGGACCTGGCCGCGTATGTCGCACTGCTCCTGCGTCGGCTGCTTGCGCCGGCAGGCATTGCCTTGCACCTCGGTACCCTTCGGGCAGACGCAATCGCCGTCTGCATTGTAGACTTGGCCACGGATCGTGCACTGCTCGGGCTTCGGCCGGATCGGACGGCAGGCGCCATTGCGCACCTCGGTCCCTCTCGGGCAGATGCAATCGCCGTCGGCATTGTGGACCTGGCCACGGATCGTGCACTGCTCGGGCTTCGGCCGGATCGGACGGCAGGCATTGTCCCTGACTTCCGTACCCCTGGGGCAGACACAATCGCCATCCGAATTGTGGATCTGGCCACGGACGGTGCATTGCTCGGGCTTGTCGGTCCTGACGCATTTGCCGTTCTCAAGCCCGGTTCCGCGTGGGCAGACGCAGCGTCCGTCCTCGGTGCGGATCTGGCCTTCGAGCAGCACGCAGCGCTTCGGCTCCGGCTTCGGCACGATACCGCCGCCTGGCGAGCACTGGCCGTTGCGAAACGTCGTACCGCGCGGGCAGACACACCGGCCGGCATCGTTCAAGACGAAGCCCGCCGAGCATTCCTTCTTGGTCTCCTGGCTGATGGCGAAGGGATGGCAGGCATAGGCCCTGCCGCGATCGCCCTGCACATTTGTCAGGTCACCGCCAAGCACGTCGCCGCCGCCTTGCACCCGCGTGTCGGGAGACAGGACGCCGACGCAGTTCTGGCCGCTGACGTTGCCCCGCAGATTGGCCAGGCGGCCGTCGTCGGGAATGACCACGGTGACATGGTGCACCCGGCTTTCGCCGGCGCCCAGCGTCAGGTTGGCAATGCAGGACAGCGGCAAGGTCGCCGGCTCCGGCGAGCAGCCGAAGGGCGGTTGGATCGAAATGATCTCAACGCCTTCCAGCCTGCCGAAACCCTCCACGCCGATCGCATCACCGATGCGGACCGGCCCGGAGAAGGGGCTTGTGCCGTCGTTGGTGATGGTGATCTCGAACGAGCAGGGTTGGCCGAGCTTGCATTCGCGGTCGCCGGTCTTTTCGACACGGATGGTCGAAGAGCCGCCGCCCTTGGCGCAGGCCTGGCCGATCGGATAGACGATGTCGTCGCCCGGCGCCGGACCATACGAACCCCGCGCGCAGTTCTCGAACGCGCCGTTCGCCGAAACCGTCACGTCGAAGTGGCGGCTGGTTCCAGGTGTCATCACGGCACCGGGAATCTGGCACGACAGCGCATTGGCCGGGACCGGTCCGCACGCCCATTCCGCGCCGTCAGGGGTGACGGTCTGGATCTGGACGGGCGCGCCGCCAGCCACCAGCGTGGCGGCATCGTTGACCCGCACCGGACCGGTTGGGGCAGCGGTGCCAAGGCTGATGACGGTGATGCGGCAAGAGACGACCGCGGCGCCGGCGAGCGAGCCGTTGCACACCTTGGTGATGCGCAGGATGGGCTTGCCGCCATTGGGATGACGGAAGCGTTCCTTGGCGCAGGCCTTGTTGTTGGTGAGGTCGTCTTCACCGGGGATGGCCTTCACCAATGCGCAGTTCTCCACCGTGTCCGACTGGTAGCCGGCCGGCATGACCGCCTTGACGACGATCGGTGTCGAGGCGCCCGGAGGCAGCGAGATTCCCGCATTGTCGCAGCGGAACTGGCCGGGGCCGTTCGGTCCGCATGTCCAGGGCGGGCTCGGGCCGAAGGTCGAGGAGGACGGGGCACCGCCCGGATAGCTGTCGATCACCGTCAACGGCCCGTTATAGGTTGATGTGCCGTTGTTGATGATGTCGATCACGAAATAGCAGATGCCGTCGGCCGTGCAGACCGGGATGCGGGCACGCTTCTTCAGGATCAGGTCGACCTTCTTTTCGACGGGCGGCCGGCAGTCGCGGTCACGATCGCCACGCCGGCAGATCGGGATCGAGGCACAGCCGCGATCATTCGATTGGCTGCCGAAAAGCGGCTTGCCGCTGGCCCCATAATTATAGGTGGCGCAGTTGCGCAAGACGCTGCCTTGCCAGCCCCCGGCCGGCTTGAAGCCGAGCTTGAGGTCGATGGAGGCCCCCGGATTGAGCGTGGTCACCGGATAGGTGCACGTCATCGGGGTGGTGCCGGGCTGGCAGACCCAGGGCGGATTGGGCCCTGAATCGAGCGTCGAGCCGGCCGGCAGCGTCACCTCGTCGAGCACGATCTTGCCGTGGTAGGCACCGGTGCCGACATTGGTGACCCTGATGGTGAAGTCGCAGCCGCCGCCCATCGTGCAACGCGTCACGTCAGCGCGTTTCTCGACCTTGAGGTCCGGTTCCTTGTCCTTGGGCGGGCACCTCTGGTCACGCGGGATGACGATGTCGATCGTCTGCGTGCAGCACAAGCCCCAGCCTTCCTTCGGACCGGCATAGGTTTCGATGCCGGTGACGATGAGGTGGATGACGTCGCCGGGCGAGGCGCCGACGATCTTCCAGTTGAGCACACCGCCGCCCGCCGGCACCAGCTGCGTGTCGGGGATGATGATGATGCCGGGCGTGGTCGTCGACACCTGCACCCACTTGCCGCCCATCTCTGGGCCGACCGGCATGTGGTAGATGAAGGCGCCGCCGCCTGGCACGCAGTCGACCGTGCCGCGCTCCACCTTGAAGCATTCCTTGCCGGGAGGTGGTGGTGGCGGATTGCACTTGGTGACGTCGATCTTGATCGAGGTCTTTTCACCGGTCTTGAAGTCGCCGTCGTCGGGCTTGCTCGGATCCTGCGACGGGATGATGGTCCCGGTGCCCGGTCCGGCGGTCACCTTGATCATGCCCTGGTTGTCGATGATCGTCGGCGCGGGAAATGCCGCATGATCGATCTTGGCCGTGATCACGAAGTTGATGACGCGCTCGTTGGGAGCGCCGACGCCGTCGAGATCGGAAGTGGAGATGCGGAAATCGGAAACGACAGCCGTGTCGTTCGGATTTGCCGACGTGCTGATCGTCGCCCCCGGCAGCGGTCCGCCGGACGAATCCGTGCCGTCGCCGGACACATTGACGTTGACGATCTCAAGGCCGTGCGGAAGCTGATCCTTGAAGTCGATCCTGACCTTCTTCAGCCTGGCCTCGAGGCTCGGGTCGGCAAGGCCCCGCGGATCGCCGCGCAGGCCGAAGCTCAGCGAATAGACGACGTAGTCGCAGCCTCTTTGAGTGCCTTTCTTGGTGAAGAAGGGCACGACCCGGTCGGGCCTCGGGGTGATGACGCGCGAACTGTCGAGATCGAGCTTCAGCTCCGGGGTGATCGGGGCAGTGTCCTCCGCAAAACTCTGTATCGGGGCGAGCGTGGCGACCGCGATACCGGCCGCCATCAGCCAGCGCGCGCCGCGCCTGGCGTATGACAGGGGTTTCATGATCGTCTCCATGACGGTTGTTTGAGTGCCGGTTGATCGGCTGTTCTGGGCGAGCGGGGAGAGTGCGAGATTTTTCATCTTCCCCTCCTCAACGTTCGCAGCTGACGGCTGGGGTTCTGAGCGGCAAAGTCATCTTGCAGCAAGGGTAGTAACCACCCTTGTCCTTGTCGGACTTCCTGTAGAAGCAGAGCCCGACATCGACTGTGTCGCCCGGATAGTGGCCGGTGATGTCGATCGTGTAGGGCTTGCCGGGCGCATGCGACTGCCGGGTGGTTACCCCGACGCCTGGCGTTTTGGACTGAGCCTTGATCGAATCGCCGCCGAAGCCGGCATGGTCATGGAGATAGATATCGGCCTCGAGGCCGGAAGGCGTGCAGTAGTACTGGACGTCGTCGACATCGAGACATGGAGGCAGATTGCCGGGCGGCGGGAAGTCCGGCGGATAGAATGGCGGCAGATAGCCGCCCGGGATTTCCTCATAATAGCCGGCGCGGCCTTCGCAGGGATGCCAGACGGCGACGTCGCCGACATGGCCCTCGACCTCCGGATCGTCGAAATAGCTGTCGAAGTCGACGAACCAGGAGCCGAAGGGCGGCACGTTGGCCGGCTTGACCAACTCCTTGGGCGTGATCTGCACGCCATGCACGGCGAACGGCCCGCCGGCGGCGAGCTGTTCGGCGAGAGCCGGATTGTCGCGCAATTTGTCGCCGGTGTTGACCAGCGTCTGCGTGCAGACCGAAGTGTCGAGATTGCCGTCGGCGTCATAGCCATATTGCAGGTCGAGGCCGCCGGCCGACTGCCGGAAACCCTGCGGGAAGCCGACCGCATATTCCTGCGGCACTTCGACCCAGACCGATTCCGTTTCCGGATCGTCCGGGTTCTCTCTGAAGTAGCGGATGACCTCGCCCTTGCCGGAATCGGCGAACTGGCTGTAGTCGTAGCGGTTCTCGACCGGGCCGCGCTGGGCCAGGTACATGAAGCCGCTGTTGTCGAAGGCGATGTCGGTGACGGCGTAGTCCTTGTCGGCCTTGACCGTCAGTTCCCAACGCGGGCCGCCGGCGAAGGTGCCGTCGCGGGCGATGCCCGCCGACCAGATTTCCGACTTTTCACCGACCGAATAATAAAGCCGGCCGCCATGATAGGAAACGGCCCAGATGCGGCGCTCGTCCTGCGTGTAGCCCCAGCTGTCGGGGTCTTCGCTGTCGAAAGCCGCGCCTTGTATGTCCATCACCGAACCATCGTCGGCGACGGGAGCGAGCCCGTGCGCGGGGCGCCCCGCAACGCCATGGTCGAAGCTGTCGATCAGCGCGCCGGTGGCGTCGATGCGATGGATCAGGCCGGTATCGAGGTCGGAAGCGAAGAACTGGCGGTGAGCGGCGTCGAATGTCAGATTGCCGATGCCGGGACCGCTGTTGGTGTCGATGTCGGCGAATTTGGAGACCTGGCCGGTGATGCCGTCGATCTTCCAGATGGTGCCCGGCCCGCCGCCGTTTTCGGTGCCGAACTGGCCATCCATGAAGGTGGCGCCTGATGTGCCGCGGCGCTGCCGCTCGGGGCGACCGTCATCGTCGGCGTCCGGCGTGACGATGCGGATGCCGTGCAGCGAGGTGGCCCCGGCATAGAGATTGGGAATGCCTGATGGAACGCCGTCGCGCACGCCGTCGTCATAGGTGACGCCGAACACCTGGCCGACCTGGTCTGCCGTCACCTCGAAAGGCGGCGGCGTGTTGACGAGCTGGCCGGCGGCCGGCCCGCCCAGATGCGAGACGTCGAACACGCGCAAGGTGGCGCGCGTGGCGTCGATGAAGGTTTCGTCGACCGGATCGACGCCGGGCGGCAGGCCCTCGTCGAAATTGGGAATGATGGTGCCGGAAAATCCGGTCACCGCCATGGAACCGGGATAGATGATCCGGGTTTCCTGCGCCTGCGCGGCGCCCAGCCACAGACCGGCGCTGAGCGCCAGCGCCAGCAATCCGCCGCTTGCGTGCGCGATACCGCGTAAATGTCCATCAAGAGACGACACGAACGAGCCGCGGATGCGAGACATGACACTCCCCCCGTAGTCGACGGGAGAAATGTCCGGTTGGGCCGCGCAAATCAGGGCAAGGCGCGGCGGTCCGGCTCGTTCTTCCCTGATCGAATTGTCTGCTTTCCTCATTGTCACGATACGCCTGCTCTTACGCTGGGTCAACGGAATCAGCGGAAAGCCCAGCGCATCGACCCCGTCCCGAAGGCGGTGGTCGCGCCGAGTTCCCGTTGTTCCCGGAGACCGCGGAGCCTCTGGGTTATAGGTCATGGGTGCTTCCTTTCCGGGCCGCACCATGCGGCACCTGGAGATCAGTCGCGGGCGGAAGTGGAAAGGTTCATGGAAGCCTTGCGCAGAATGCTTGCGCGCGCTGCAGCCTGTTCTTATATACGCGCCAAGCCGTTCGGTGCCGGAACGCCGGTTGCCGGAACGGAATTTCTTGTGAACAGGGGCTTTCGTCGGAATGCCTGTACGGGTCCTGAGAGCCTGCTTAGCGGAGAGATTAGAAAAATGGCAAAAGTAATCGGTATCGATCTTGGCACCACCAACTCCTGTATCGCCATCATGGATGGCAAGGAGCCGAAGGTAATCGAGAATGCGGAAGGGGCGCGCACGACGCCTTCCATCGTCGCCATCAATGGCGACGACGAACGTCTCGTCGGCCAGCCGGCCAAGCGCCAGGCGGTCACCAATCCTGAAAACACCATCTTCGCGGTCAAGCGCCTGATCGGTCGCCGCTATGACGATCCGGTGACGGAAAAGGACAAGAAGCTTGTCCCCTACAAGATCATCAAGGGCGACAATGGCGATGCCTGGGTCGAGGCCGGCGGCAGGAAGCAGTCGCCCTCGCAGATTTCGGCCATGATCCTGCAGAAGATGAAGGAAACGGCGGAAGCCTATCTCGGCGAGAAGGTCGAGAAGGCGGTCATCACCGTTCCAGCCTATTTCAACGACGCCCAGCGCCAGGCAACCAAGGATGCCGGCAAGATCGCCGGCCTCGAAGTGCTGCGCATCATCAATGAGCCGACGGCCGCGGCGCTTGCCTATGGCCTCGACAAGAAGGAAGGCAAGACCATTGCCGTCTATGACCTTGGCGGCGGCACGTTCGACATCTCGGTGCTCGAAATCGGCGACGGCGTGTTCGAGGTCAAGTCGACCAATGGCGACACCTTCCTCGGCGGCGAGGATTTCGACATGCGCCTGGTCGAATACCTGGCGGCCGAGTTCAAGAAGGAACAGGGCATCGATCTGAAGAACGACAAGCTCGCCCTGCAACGCCTCAAGGAGGCGGCTGAAAAGGCCAAGATCGAGCTGTCGTCGACAACGCAGACCGAAATCAACCTGCCCTTCATCACCGCCGACGCGACCGGGCCGAAGCACCTGACGCTGAAGCTGACGCGCGCCAAGTTCGAGCAGTTGGTCGATGACCTGGTCCAGCGCACGATTGCCCCTTGCAAGGCGGCCCTCAAGGATGCCGGCCTGAAGGCTGGCGAGATCGACGAGGTCGTCCTGGTCGGCGGCATGACCCGCATGCCCAAGATCCAGGAGATCGTGAAGCAGTTCTTCGGCAAGGAGCCGCACAAGGGCGTCAATCCGGATGAGGTCGTCGCTCTCGGCGCCGCCATCCAGGCCGGCGTGCTGCAGGGCGACGTCAAGGACGTGCTTTTGCTCGACGTGACGCCGCTGTCTCTCGGCATCGAGACGCTGGGTGGCGTG
This sequence comes from Mesorhizobium sp. M1396, assembly GCF_040317725.1. Classification (NCBI taxonomy): domain Bacteria; kingdom Pseudomonadati; phylum Pseudomonadota; class Alphaproteobacteria; order Hyphomicrobiales; family Phyllobacteriaceae; genus Mesorhizobium; species Mesorhizobium sp. M1396. Next base: position 21,997 of record NZ_JAMYLA010000074.1, read on the forward strand.
TTCACCCGCCTGATCGAGCGCAACACGACGATCCCGACCAAGAAGAGCCAGGTGTTCTCGACGGCCGAGGATAGTCAGTCGGCCGTGACCATCCGCGTCTTCCAGGGTGAGCGCGAAATGGCCGCCGACAACAAGGCGCTCGGCCAGTTCGACCTCGTCGGCATCCCGCCGGCGCCGCGCGGCGTGCCGCAGATCGAGGTCACCTTCGACATCGACGCCAACGGCATCGTCAACGTTTCGGCCAAGGACAAGGGCACCGGCAAGGAGCACCAGATCCGCATCCAGGCATCGGGCGGTCTTTCGGACGCCGACATCGAGAAGATGGTCAAGGACGCCGAGGCCAATGCCGAGACCGATAAGAAGCGGCGTGCGCTGGTCGAAGCCCGCAACCAGGCCGAAGCGCTGCTGCATTCCTCGGAGAAGTCGCTGAAGGAATATGGCGACAAGGTTTCGGAAACCGAGCGCACGGCGATCTCCGACGCAATCGCGGCGCTGAAGACCGCGGCCGAAGGCGATGACGCGGCCGACATCGAGGCCAAGTCGCAGGCGCTTGCCGAGGCTTCGATGAAGCTTGGCCAGGCCATGTACGAGGCTTCGCAGAAGGAAGCGGCGGAAGCCGACGCCAAGGCGGACGCCGCCAAGGACAGTGACGTTGTCGACGCCGATTTCGAGGAAATCGATGAGGACGACGACAAGAAGAAGTCGGCCTGAACCGTTTGACGGCAAGATAGTGCGAAAAGCCCGGCACAGAGCCGGGCTTTTTTGCAACCCTTTGCGGAAAAACAGCGGACCACGCCGAAAAAATGCGGGCAAAGCCGCGCCGACACTGGCATCGCGGTTCCATCGCACCTAAATCGAGGCGTCAGTACCGGCAAGAGACGCAACAATGCTTCAAGACGTTGAGCATCCGGACAGCGGGAAAAAATGAAAGCTGATTTCTACGAGACGCTGGGCGTCCAAAAAGGCGCCGACGAGAAGGAGCTCAAGAGCGCTTTCCGCAAGCTCGCCATGCAGTTCCATCCCGACCGCAACCCCGGCGATCATTCCTGCGAGCACAAGTTCAAGGAAATCAACGAAGCCTACGAGACGCTGAAGGACCCGCAGAAGCGCGCGGCCTATGACCGCTTCGGCCACGCCGCTTTCGCGCAGGGCGGCATGAATGGCGGCGCGCAGGGCTTTGGCGCCGGCGGCTTCGCGGACATCTTCGAGGATATTTTCGGCGACATGATGGGCGGGCGCCAGCGCCGCTCATCGGGCGGCCGCGAACGCGGCGCCGACCTGCGCTACAACATGGAAATCTCGCTGGAAGAGGCGTTTACCGGCAAGACCGCGCAGATCCGCGTGCCGGCTTCGATCTCCTGCACTGAATGCTCGGGCAGCGGCGCCAAGCCCGGCACCCAACCCGTCACCTGCTCGATGTGCAACGGCCACGGCAAGGTGCGCGCCACGCAAGGCTTCTTCTCGATCGAGCGCACCTGCCCGCAATGCCAGGGGCGTGGCCAGACGATCAAGGACCCATGTCCGAAATGCGCCGGCCAGGGCCGCGTCACCGAGGAGCGTTCGCTGTCGGTCAACATCCCGGCCGGCATCGAGGACGGCACCCGCATTCGCCTTGCCAATGAAGGTGAGGCCGGCCTGCGCGGCGGGCCGTCGGGCGACCTTTATATTTTCCTGGCGGTCAAGCCGCACGAGTTCTTCCAGCGCGACGGCGCCGATCTCTATTGCAAGGTGCCGATCTCGATGACGACAGCCGCCCTTGGCGGTTCCTTCGAGGTGACGACGCTGGATGGCACGCAGACCAAGGTGAAAGTGCCGGAAGGCACCCAGAACGGCCGTCAGTTCCGCCTCAAGGGCAAGGGCATGCCGGTGCTGCGCCAGCCCAATATCGGCGACCTCTACATCCAGACCGCGGTCGAGACGCCGCAGAACCTGACCCGCCGCCAACGCGAGCTGCTGGAGGAGTTCGAACAGCTCTCCTCGCAGGATAATTCGCCCCAATCGAGCGGCTTTTTCACCCGCATGAAGGATTTCTTCGAGTCTTTCGGCGAGCGCTGATGCAGGTTGGCCAGCAGCGGAAGCCGGTTTGGGTCGCGAAAATCCGTGACCCGCGCATTGTCTTGAGACGCGACGAAGATTATCTTATCCACGACATGCGCCTGGCCGCGCCTTGCCTTGCGCCGCTCAAGTGTTAAGTAGCTTGAAGGGGAGCGCTGAGGAGAGCTTGCATGACACGTCCCGGACTGCGCAAGGCGCTTGCCGAAAAGTTCGACGACGAGCTCAAATTCTTCAAGGGCTGGATCGATAAGCCAAAGACGGTCGGCTCGATCGTTCCGACCAGTTCGACCACCGCCCGCAAGATGGCCTCGATCGTCAATCCGAAATCCGGCCTGCCGGTGCTCGAAGTCGGTCCCGGCACCGGCGTCATCACCCGCGCCATCCTGGCGCAGGGCGTGCGGCCTGAAAATCTCTACGCCGTCGAATATTCCACGGATTTCGTGCGCCATCTGCGGCGGCTCTATCCCGGCGTCAACGTCATCGAGGGCGATGCCTTCAACCTCAACGCCACGCTTGGCGACAAGAGCGGGATGATCTTCGATTCCGTCGTCTCCGGCGTGCCGCTGCTCAACTTTCCGGTCGCCCAGCGCATCGCCTATATCGAGAGCCTGCTCGACCGCATCCCGGCCGGGCGACCGATCGTGCAGCTGACCTATGGCCCGATGTCGCCGATCCCGGCTGGCCGTGGTAACTACAGCGTCGAACATTTCCATTTCGTCATCCGCAACATCCCGCCGACGCAGCTGTGGATTTACCGGCGCGGAGCGCATTAGTTCCTCCGTGCGGAGCCGTTCGCGGTTCCTAGCGCTGGCTGCATACCTTGGCGATTGGCGTAAACATCTCTCATTTCGTCATCCACGGGCGGAGCAAGGAGCGTAGCGACGCAGCGCAGACCCGAGGATCCTGTGTGTTGTTCCCATGCTATGTTTGAAGTGGGAAGGAGACCGAGAGGATCCTGGTCGTCCTTTCA
>NZ_JAMYLA010000075.1:0-20988 GCF_040317725.1 Mesorhizobium sp. M1396
CCTCCGATGTCGCCAACCTGACTGAGACCAATTCGGCGGCCGACATCTCGACCGGCGGCACGCTGACCATCTCCGATGTCGACAGCGACCCGCACTTCGTCGCCCAGAGCAACACCGCCGGCAGCTATGGCACCTTCGCCATCGATGCCGCCGGCGCCTGGACCTACACGGCATCCTCGGCCCACAACGAGTTCGCCGCCGGCCAGCACTACACCGAGAGCTTCGACGTCGTCAGCGCCGACGGCACCCACACCTCGATTGCCATCGACATCCTCGGCACCGCCGATGCTCCACCGCGGTTTGCGCCGACCGACATCCAACTCACGCCGACCACCACGACGGGAGATGTGACTTTCAGTTCGTTCCAATTCACGGGAGCACTGTCCGCGACCGACCCGGACTCCGGCGGCTTCGTCTACAGCATCACCTCGCAATCAAACGCGGGACTGTTTTCGATCACGGGCAGCACGCTGAGTTCGGGAGATCTCTCGCCGAGCAAGGCGTATTCCATCACCGTGGAAGCAACGCAGGTCGGCGATCCGGCCGGCCCAGCCTATCAATATTCCGAGACGTTCCAGGTCATCACTGGCAGCAATGGCAATTCGAGTGACAATCTCAGCAACCCCGTAGGCGGCGACGACGTCCTTTACGGCAATGGCGGAGCGGACCAGATCTTCGGCCTGGCCGGCAATGACACGCTGTTTGGCCAAAGCGGCAACGACACACTAAGCGGCGGCGACGGCAACGACCGACTGGTCGGTGGCGACGGCGCCGACACGCTCACTGGCGGTTTGGGATCCGACACTTTCTATTATGGAACAGCAGTTTCGGATTCCGCACCAAGTGCTGGAAATTTCGACACCATCACCGACTTCGTGCACGGGGTCGACAAGATCGATCTATCCTCAATTGACGCGAATACGGGTAGCGGTGGTGATCAGGCTTTCCTATTCGGAGGGTCAAATACAGCCACCGTTGCCAACACTATCACGTGGTCGGAAGTCGGCGGCAATACCATTGTCCATGTCGACGTCAACGGCAACACGTCAGCCGATCTGCAGATCACGCTGACAGGTGTCGGGCTTGGACTTACGGCGAGCGATTTCGTGCTCTGAATGGAAGAGGTGAGCCTGCTGGTACGCACGGCTCACCTCGCTGCTCGCCGATTGCAGATTCAGCTTGCGCATTAAGGTTTACGCCAGGAATGCCGGCAGGGACGAACGATCCGGGGTAGTATCGGTTCCGGGCGTTCAGTTGGACAGGGGGGCGGTTCTCCGCTGGGTTTTTGAGTAACAATAAATCCCAAATCGTGAAGGACGCGCTGCTGGCGTGCCGCCATTATTTCATGATCGCGGCCGGCTTCAGCCTGGCGATCAACCTCCTCTATCTCGCCTCCCCGCTTTATATGCTGCAGATCTACGACAGGGTAGTCACCAGCGGCAGCGAAACCACGCTGGTGATGCTGACTGTCGTGCTTCTGGCGGCTTTCCTTGCCCTTGCTGGTCTCGATCTCGTGCGTGCCACTATCCTGACGCGCGCAAGCGTGCGCCTCGACCGACTGCTTTCGGCAAGAATCGTTGGCGCTTCTGTAGAGGCCTCATCATCGGGCTCATCGCAGAGCCAGCCGATCCGCGACTTCGATACGTTCAGGCAGGTCATTACCGGAAGCGGTATTCATGCGCTGTTCGATCTGCCCTGGTCGCCCATCTACATCGGCATCATTTTCCTGCTGCACCCCTGGCTGGGATTTTTTGCGCTGGGCTCGTCGCTGCTGCTCGTCGCCATGGCCGTGATCAACGAATATCTGGTGCGCTGGCCGCTGAAGCAGGCCAACGACCTGGCAACGGCCAACTACGTGTTCACCGAGATGAGCCTGAGGAACTCCGAAGTCATTCGGGCCATGGGCATGATCGACGGCCTGCTCCGCCGATGGGGTCGCGACCGAAACCTGGCCCTTCGGCGGCAGGCGGAGGCCAGCGACCGCGCCGCCTTGATGTCGGGGGCGATCCGGTTTCTTCGCCTGACCATGCAGTCGCTGATCCTGGGCCTCGGCGCCTATCTGGTGATCGAACGCCAGACCACGGCCGGTTCCATGTTCGCGGCCAGCTTATTGCTGGGCAGAGGGCTTCAGCCCGTCGAGCAGATTGTCGGTCTTTGGCGCAGCCTGATCCTGGCGCGCGCCGCGTTGGCGCGGGTGCGCAAGCTGGTCGACGGCGAAGCGCAAAAAGAAAGATCGTTCAACCTGCCCAAGCCGACCGGCAAGATTTCGGTCGAGCAGGTCAGTTATGCCATTCCGAACCTGCAGAAGGTCCTGCTTCGGGAAGTGTCGTTTCGGCTGGAAGCGGGCGAGGCGCTGGGAATTGTCGGCCCTTCGGGTGCCGGCAAGTCGACACTGGCGCGTCATCTCGCGGGCATAATGCTACCCAGCCGCGGCACTGTCAGGCTGGACGGAGCCGATCTGTCTCATTGGGGGCGTGACGCGCTCGGCGACCATATCGGCTATCTGCCGCAGGATATCGAACTCTTTTCGGACACCGTCGCCGCCAATATCGGACGTTTCAAGACCAACGTGGATCAGGAGGTGATCGAAGCCGCGCGATTGGCCGGTGTGCACGACATGATCATCCGCCTTCCGCAAGGCTATGAGACGCAGATCGGCGAAGGCGGTGCCGTCTTGTCGGGAGGATACCGGCAACGCATCGCTCTTGCCCGAGCGGTCTTCGGCACGCCGAACCTGATCGTTCTCGATGAGCCAAGTTCCAATCTCGACGCCGAGGGAGACCGCGCGCTGAGCGACTGCGCGATCGAGCTCAAGCGCCGCGGCAGCACGGTGATCATCGTGTCGCATCGGCCCTCGACATTGGCAAATGTCGACAAGATCCTTCTGTTGCGGGATGGCGGCGTCGAAGCCTTCGGCATGAGAAACGAGATCGTGGCGCTTCTCAATCAGCGCTCGGCTTCGATCGCGGTGGCTTCTCAATGATGATTTCACGGAGAGATCGTTGACCGACACAGCCCTCACCTATCGCAGCCTGCCCAGCGAAACCGGCATTCCGACGTCGGATTCCATTGGGGGCCCGGCCTATATTGGCGTGCTGATCATTGTTGTGTTCTTTGGCATCTTTGGCGGCTGGGCGGCCTTTGCCCCGCTCAACGGGGCGGTGCTGGCCGACGCGATCGTCAAGGTCGAAGGGAACCGAAAGAGCGTTCAACACTTCGATGGCGGAACGGTGGAGGAAATACGGGTCAAGGACGGCGACATCGTCAAATCGGGCGAAATTCTGCTGGTCCTGGACGACACGCGTATTCGTTCCGAGTTCAATCTCTATGCTCAGCAATATGCGCTCCTGCGGGCCACGGACGCCAGAATTCGGGCCGAACTGGACGGCACCATGGCAGTCGCCTTCCCGAAGGATATCCTCAAGGAGCATGAGGCCTACCTCAGGGATGCAATGGCAAATCAGGTCGCCGACCTGGAAAGTCAGCGCGCATCGATGGCCGGCGCCACGCAGATCCTGCAGCGGCGGATTGCCGAGCTCGATGAACAGATCCAGGGAAAAGAGGCCCGCGTCGAATCGTATCGGGCCCAACTGCAATCGACAGTCGACGAGAAGGCCGGCTTGTCGAAACTCCTCAAGGCCGGGTTGACGACGCGAACACGCGTACTGGAACTGGACAGATCGGCCTCGGATTTGCGCGGCATGATCGACGAGAGCGTGGGCGCAATCGCCGGAAGCCGCCAGGCGAAAGCCGAGCTGGAAAGCCAGATCGCGCAATTGACAAATGAGCGCAGGGCCAAGCTCTCGACCATGCTGATCGAGACGCAATCTAATCTGGCGGACCTGGTGCCGAAGATGTTTGCGGCCCAGGCTGCGGTGGACCGTGCCGAGGTTCGTTCGCCCTATGACGGCCAGGTGATGAACCTCAGCGTTTTCTCGACCGGGGCGGTCGTCACGCCGGGCCAGACAATTCTCGATATCGTGCCGACGCAGAATTCGCTGATTGTCCAGGCGCAGATTCGCGTCGAGGATATCTCCGACCTGCGGCCCGACATGGCTGCAGAAGTTCGCTTCACGTCGTACAAGCAGCGCTCGATACCCATAATTCACGGACGCATCACCCGCATTTCGGCGGATCGCATCACCGACAGCAAAACCGGGTTCCCCTACTACGTTGCCGACATAGTGGTCGATCCGGCGGAGTTGGCGGCGGTCCCACAGATCACGCTTTATCCAGGCATGCCGGCTTCGGTCATGATCGTTACCGAGGAGCGGACCGCTCTCGATTATATTCTGGGGCCGCTGCTTGCGTCGTTTCATTCCGCCTTCCGCCAGAAATAAAGGGCTGCGCGCCAGACACATTCGCAATTCCGATTTCGCGGGGTCGCGGTCCAGACACGTAGAGGGCAAAGATACCGAACTGCCCGCGAGCTATATGTCCGCTAGTGGCCCGCATGGTCGGTTGGTGTGTTCAGACTTCAGATTGCCTGATGAGGCTCGGGAAGTCCGGCCGGGGTGGAGAGCGGCCATTTACCGAGCCGTCTGAAAACGCCGTCGCGAAACTTGTCTCGCGCCGTGCTATGCTGACCAAGCCAACCTGCACTCGCCGCAGTCTGGGAAAATGCCTCACACCGCCGCGGAATACACAGAATGTTGACCTGCGGGAGTCGCCAGTCCGGATCAGAAATAAAACGACAGGGAGGATGACGTGTCCCTCGACGCCAATGACTTCGATCAAGCAGTTGAAAGATACCACCTGGCTCTGGATGAGTTCATGAAAGGAAACCCCGCGCCTGCGAAGAAGCTCTATTCCCAACGAGACGATGTAACACTGGGCAATCCCTTTGGCCCTTTCGTGCATGGATGGAAACAGGTCGCTGAGAGGTTGGAGCAAGCGGCATCTAATTACAGGGACGGCGACGCTTCCGGCTTCGAGAGCATTGCGAAGTGTGTGACGTCTGAGCTGGCATACCTCGTCGAAGTAGAGCGGCTCAGGTCCAAGTTGGCGGTCGGAGCGATGTCACACCTCTGGCGTTACGCGTGACGAGTGTCTTTCGCCCAGAAGATGGTCTCTGGAAGATTGTGCATCGTCATGCCGATCCGATAACGACGACTCAGCCGGCCGATTCAGTATTTCGCCGATAGACGCGGCTGTGGTTGGGGAAGCGGTTCGATCTCGCAAACCCTTGCTGCGGCAGCGCGGCTATTCTTCAGTCCGTTCTCTGCCAAAGGTCGGCCCGCGTCATCGGGCTCGCAGCATCGGACGGCCGCTCCGGGTCGCATCAGGTCGCCGCGTGAACGACCGCAATGGAGAAGCGCCATGACTGTCAGCAAATGGCGCATCATGCTATTCCGCCAAACGGCACGAACCGCAAAATTCGACCCCTTCTGTGCCGTCGAGAGGTGCAACCCCACCCGATATTTCCGTTCGATCGGGTTGCTCGCCTCGCTTTCAATCGACCGTCAAAGGAGCGGGCTCGCCCAGATCTTTGAGTAGCTCCTCAATACGTTTAAGCGTGCAATCGTGGCGTTCGGCTTCGCGATGAAATCCCTTCGCCAGCGCTTCATCCGCCAGCGTGATCTCTCGAATCCGGCGCTCCCGGAGCCTCGGCGCATATTCGGATGTGGTCACGAACTTGGCGCAAGTCAGGTAGAGGTCACATTCGCACGGTCCTTCTTCCGGCAGCCGCAAACAATGGCCGAGCTCAAGCTCCGTTCGGAAGAAGTTGCTCTTCAGCCAAGCCAATGAATCCTCCGGCATCGCTCTTGATCGCAATGTCTCGGCGAGCGGTCCGGCAATCAGCGCGCCAGGGCCGAGCACCTTCATGTAATCCTCGCGAACCGTCGCGTCGCTCAGATGCGCATAGACCAGCGTCATTCCAGTGCTGGTGTGGCCGAGCATCTTCATGACGGTGTGGACGCGCGCGCCACCCTCGATCAGCTCGGTGCCGACGGTATGGCGGAAACGATGGGCTGTAACCGTCGCGTGACCACGATCGTCGACGAGGCCGGCTGCCTGACACGCCGCTTCCAGCGAAGCTTCGAATAGCGTCCGCGGGGATATGCACCGGCCCTTCAACGAGAAGAGCCGTCGCACTTCGATGCCGGTGCGCTCATCGGCAAACCCGCGGCCTGGCGGATCCAGTGCCTGAAGCTCGCGAATGCACGCAGCGGCTTCCGGATGGAGCGGCACCATCCGCTCCTTGCCGGTTTTGCCGGCGGGAATCCTCAGGCGTGAAGTGCCATCGGGGTAGGTGTCGAGGCAATTGTACTCGAGCCGGGTGATCTCCGAACGCCGAGCGCCACTCCATCTGGCGATAATCAGCGCGGCTCGCTGATGGATATCAGGCAACACCCGCACCGCCGACATAAGTCGATCGAGCTGCTCGGCGGGAATGAAGCGCGGCAGGCGGGTCGGGCGCTTTGGCAGGTCGCGCGAACCGATGATCGGACGCAGTGGTGCATCAGGCCAATCCCAGGCGGTCGCGTCATGGAACATGACCGACAGACCGCATAGACGTTGAAGCTGCACATCGAGCGAAAGGCCGTCATCAACGAGGCTGGCCGCGTAGGCAAGAATGTGTTCGCGATCCAACTCGCTGAAGGATTCGATCTCCGGCGCATTGTGCCAAAGCCAGTTCGCCAGATGCCGCCCGCTGTTGCGATACTTCTCCAGCGTGCTTGGCCGCGCGCCCATGGCACCGCGAGCTTCAGCATACCGGACGATCAGCGCCTCCATCCTCGGTTTAACTTGGAAGATTCGGGGTTGGACGGTGGTTCGGCGCGGCGGCCTCGCCACAAGATGCTGGTGATAAAGCGCGACCTGCAGCGACCAGGCAACGCCTCGCATCGCGTCTCGTCGATTGCGAAAGAGCCCCTCGGATCCGAACACGGTCTCCCGGTCCGATCTCGCTTCCAGCGACATCCAGGCGTCCCTGAACTCCTTGAGGTGCCGCTCGCCGGCGCTGGTCACGCCCTCGCCATAACGCAAATAAAAGAGCCGGATCGTGCGCCCGATGCGCTCGTGACCGCGCTTGTATCCTAGAGTCACGAGCTGTTCGCCGAGCCGGTGCTGAAATGCTCTCACCGACGAGGGAAGATAGTCATCGCGGAAGCGATGGTCGCTGACCCCGATGATCCAGTCCCAATCGAGGTCGATCCGGCCGATCGAGGATAGGAAATAGATATATTGCCGGGCTTTGACGCACGCATAAGCGGATCCGCGCCTGACCTCTGATGTGCCGATCCGCTCAACGAGCGGCGCTGCCAGCCAGTCATCGAGGTCGGGGTAAAGTCGGGCGAACTTCCAGGCATGTTGAAGGTGATAATTGCGGCCCCGTGGCGGATGTGACCCGACAACCGTCTCATACAGGTCCAGTGCATGTCCGCCCTCGGGTCGTTCAAATAGCTTCGGCATAGCGCACCCGACCCGCTTGCGCGGCGAGGGCGCGCTTGTAGTCCTCCAGCATCATGGCATCGCTGATCCTGGTGTAGCCCTTGGTCGATTCATAGGAGGCATGGCCGAGCCGCTTTTGCAGCGCGAGCTCGCGCATTCCACCCTCCCAGAGCCACGTCGCGTGAGTGTGGCGCAGCGCATGCGGGGTGATCCATGGCTCGTGAAGACCCGCTGTTGCGCATCGGCGCTTGAACATCTTGGCGAGCGCGGCGTAGCTTAACGCCTCATCAGCCCTCGTTCCTCCGCCACAGACTAGGAAGAGATGGCGGGTCGGTGCGAGGTGGAGGTTCAGCACCTCGCCGGGCCGCAGCCCGCCCTGCAGCATCAGCAGAATCATCGCGCGATCGCGTGGTCGCTCCACCACGCCGAGCAGGGTCTCAACCTGTTCACGCGACATCGGCCGCGGCAGCCGCTCCACCCGCTTCAGTCGACGCGCACCGCGTGACCTTCGTCGCGCGACGCCGCCACGCGCCAGCTCTTGCGGTGTTGCGAGCGAATTGGAGTCGATGCCAGGTTCGCCGGCGAGCACGAGGTGATCGAAGAAACTGGAGACCGCCGCCATACTGCGGTTGATGCTGGTTGGCGACAGCGTCGTTCGCACTGCGGCTGGAAACGCTGTCAGCCGGACCCGATTGCTTTGGACGTTGCCGAGCCAAGCCAGAAGATCGACGCTGTGCGTCACCTTGAACGACGAGAGCGTCAGGCTGCTTTCTGCGAGAAACCTATAGAAGCGCCGTAGGTCATAGAGATAACCACCAACGGTGTGGGGAGAACATCCTCGACCGAGCAGACCGCGGACGAAACTCGCCGCGTGTTCGTCAACCACACCATGCTCGTCGATCAGCTCAAAGCGATCGCCAGCCTCCGTTCGCTTCCGGACAACGCGCATCCTCGAACCTTCCAAATCGCATCATCAATAAGTGTCCACATAAATTCGAAGAACGCGGACGCCGGAACGAGGCAGCGGTTGCTGTTCCCGAACTGCCGCCCTTCGGAGCGGAAGTTGAACACAGGCCCGCCTTTTGGTCCGGTCGGTGGAAATCCGAACGTCATCGATGCCAGTTCGATAGCGTCATCTACGGCGCGCATTATTGGCGCCGGGTCATTGATGCGGACGTCGTCCGCCTGGGGCAATTCGAGCTCGGTCTGGTGGCTAGGGATCTTGAGCGCCAGCGACGCCATCATCCGGCAATATTCAGCCCAGAGTACATGCTGTTCATAATCGTTGCACATGGACCGCTCCCGATCTGGGCGACCTGTTTACAGTAAGGCTATCGAGGGCACGACGAAAAGCAGATCGGCGCTCAACTGAAGGATCCCGCTCAACGAGGATGTCTGTCACCGGCAGGCGACACTCTGCCCCTCCTGGACCAATCAGGCCGCCGAGAGTGCCTAATGCCTGCTGGCAAAAGCGGTAAGCGAGTTCTTGTCCTGGGGTGGTGTGGGTGCTCATGGCGCTATTTATACACGAATATAGCGCAGTGCCATTCGCTGCAGCTCATCTCAGTCCCGAGCTTCTACACTCCACCCTTCCAGCGCAACAGCCGCATTGCATTCGCGGTCACAAGCACCGTCGCGCCGGTATCGGCGAGAATGGCGGGCCACAGGCCAGTTATGCCGGCTATGGTGGTCACCAGAAACACCGCTTTCAGCCCCAGCGCCATTGTGATGTTCTGCTTGATGTTGGCCATGGTCGCTTGAGACAGCCTTATCATCGCACCGACGTCTCCGACGCGGCCATGAAGCACCGCCGCATCTGCCGTCTCCAAGGCAACATCCGTGCCGCCGCCCATCGCAATGCCGATGTCGGCTGCGGCAAGCGCCGGCGCATCGTTGATGCCGTCGCCGACCTTGGCGACAACTAGCCCCTCCCCTTTCAGTTCGCCAACGATGCGCTGCTTGTCCTCAGGCAACAGTTCAGCACGAACCTCGATACCCAGCTGCTGGCCGATCGCGGCCGCGGTGCGCTTGTTGTCGCCGGTCAGCATGACCGTCTTGATGCCGCAATCCGTCAGCGCTTTCAGCCCGGCCAAGGCGTCCGGCCGGGGTTCGTCACGCATGGCGATAGCGCCGGCGATTTCATTGCCCACAAGCACGATCGAGACGGTTTTGCCTTGATCGTTGAGCGCCGCAATCTCGGCCGACTGGTCGGCCGAGAGCTTGACCGCTTCATTGGCGGCCTGTGGCGAGGCCAGGAAGATTTCGGCGCCCTCGACCGTTGCTTTGACGCCTTTGCCCCCCAAGGCCTGCGCCTTCGACGCGGCCGGAACCTTCACTTTGTCGGCGGCGGCCTTGGCTAGGATCGCGAGGGCAAGCGGGTGGCTCGACCCCGTTTCCAGCGCGGCGGCTAAACGCAGCACCTCCGCCTCCGGTCGCCCGAAGGAGATTACGTCGGTAACCTGCGGCTTGCCGAGGGTCAGCGTGCCGGTCTTATCGAGGGCGACGGCCGTAATCTTGCCGAGGCCTTCAAGGACCACACCACCCTTCATCAGCAGCCCGCGCTTGGCGCCGGCAGAGAGTGAGGCGGCTATCGCCGCCGGCACCGAAATCACCAAGGCGCATGGGCAGCCGATGAGCAGCAGCGCCAAGCCTTTATAGATCCATTCGTTCCAGGCCCCGCCAAAGAGCACCGGTGGCACTACTGCGACCAGGGCCGCAACCACGACAACGCCGGGCGTGTACCAGCGCGAGAACCGGTCGATGAAACGTTCGGTCGGCGCCTTGCTCTCCTGGGCCTCCTCGACGAGCTTGACGACGCGGGCAATGGTGTTGTCGGCAGCGGCGGCCGTCACCTTGATCCGCAAAACGGCATCGCCGTTGATAGTGCCGGCGAAGACTTTGTCGCCGGCGCCTTTGCGCACCGGTACGCTTTCGCCCGATACCGGCGATTCATCAATGGCGCTTTCGCCTCCAGCAATCTCACCGTCAGCCGGAATCCGGTCGCCCGGCCGAACCAAAATCATCGCGCCAACCTCGAGGCTCTCGGCCGGCACCTCCCGGGTCTGGCCGTCTTCCTCGATGAACGCGGTTTTAGGGACGAGCGTCGTCAGCGCCTGAATGCTCGACCGCGCCTTGCCGGCGGCGACCCCTTCAAGCAGCTCGCCGACCAGGAACAAAAACACCACGGTCGCGGCTTCCTCGCCTGCGCCAATGATGACGGCACCGGCCGCCGCAATGGTCATGAGCATTTCAATCGTAAAGGGGATGCCGGCCAGGGTGGCCATCGCCGCACGGCGTGCGATTGGCACCAAGCCAACCAGCATGGCTGCAATAAAGGCCCAGTTGCCGGTCGCCGGCCAGATGTAATGCACGGCAAATGCCGCAACAAGCGCAACACCACTGGCGATAGTCAGCCGCCCCTTGGCGCTGTTCCACCACGGCCCCGAGGTCGGCGTGTGGTCGTGCCCGTGGAGGCCCGCCACTTCCTCGTCGTCATCGTGATCCGCGCCGGCGTGCTCGTGGCTGGCATGGTCATGGCCAGCGTGCTCATGACCCTCATGATCATGTTCATTCTTTTCAGCGACGTCTGGCGCCGCCATGGCACGCGGTTGCGCCTTGCCCTTGAGCTGGGCGACCGTATAGCCGAGCCCGATCACCTTCCTCTCAATGGCATCGAGGTCGCTCTGGGGAGTGTGTTTGACTGTCATGGTGCCGGCGGTGACGGAGACGTTGACATCCTCGACGCCGGGCATGCGGCGGACCGCCGTGTCAATTTTCGTGGCGCAGCCGGCACAATCCATGCCTTCGATGCGGTAACGGGAGTGTGCTGCAGATGCGGCCATGCGTTAGCTCCTACGATTTGTGAGCAACCTACATCCTCTAGCGACTAGAGGAGCAAGCACAAAATGCCCCCATTGGGGCATGCGTCATTCGAGCGCGAACGGCTTCGCCTCAGCATCGTGCTCGTCCTGAGCTCCCTCGGCGGCCTCGGCAATCTGCCGGGCCGCGCTATCGAGGGATTGCCTGAAGGCGTCGCATGCGCCAGCCGCGCTTGCCTGGTGGGTGATTTTGTTGATCCGATCGGCCGCGTCCACCGCAATGGCCTTGTGGCCCTCCTCATGGGCTTTCAGGTCCTGGTAGTAGGTGCCCCAGACGGCCCGAACCTGCGGATCGGCGCGGGCTTCGTCGACCCAGATGGGCAACGTAACGCGCAGTTTAAGGACAATGTCGTCGGAGGTCACGCGGCAGGTGCCGTCGGCCTCCTTGAATTGCAGCTTCCAGTCAGGTTGTCACTCACTTCACCCTCGATGATGCCGTCGCCATCCGTTCTTGGCGACGCGATGGAGGTCATCATGGATGGCCTCGCGGGTCAGCCCCCTCAACTCGTAGGTCGAGTTGGTGACTTCCAGCTTCACGTCAGCCGCTGCCTGCGACGTAGCGGCAAGAGCAAGGCCGGCCACCACAAGGGACAGTCTGGTCGACCCAAGGTTCGGGAATTTGCATGTCATCGTCACACTCCTTTGTGCTGTGCCCTTACCAGAAGAGCTGGAAAATCATCACGGCTGCCGCAAGCGCCATGATGACGGTGGCGAGCCAACCGATGAGCCGCATCGTCATGGGCATCGTCACGGTGCCCATGACATCGCTACGCACTGTCATCAGCATCATCACCGCCATCACCGGCACCGCGACAACGCCGTTGACCACCGCGCTCCAGTAAAGTGCCTTGATGGGATTAATCGGGGTGAAATTGAGACATGCGCCGATCAGCGTGGCGATGGCAATCGTCGCGTAGAACGCCTTGGCCGCCAACGGCTCGCGTTCGAGTCCCACCGGCCACTTGCGCGCCTCACCGAGCGCGTAGCCTGCCGAACCTGCAAGCACAGGGATGGCCAGCAATCCCGTTCCTATGACGCCGAGTGCGAAAATCGCAAAGGCGAACGCGCCGGCCACCGGCCGCAAGGCCTCGGCGGCCTGGCTGGTTGATTCAATGTCGGTGATTCCCTTGGCGTGCAGTGTCGCGCCAGCAGTGATCGTGATCGCGAGCGCCACCAGGTTAGAAAAGCCCATGCCGACGTAGGTATCGAGGCGGATACGCTCGATCGCGTTTTCGGCCTGTTCGGGCGCATCTTTTAGGGGTTTCCGTCCGGGCTTGGCTTTTTCCTCCTCGACCTCCTGGGAGGCCTGCCAGAAGAACAGGTAGGGGCTGATGGTCGTGCCGAAAATTGCGACCACCAAGGTCCAGAATCCGGCATCAGCGGAAAACGTCGGGATGAAAAGACCACGAGCGACCTCCTTCCAGGGAACCTGGACGAAAAGGACTGTGCCGAAATACGCGAAAAGGGAGAGGGTGAGCCACTTCAGGACCGAGACGTACCGGCTGTACTTGAGGAACACCTGCAGCACCACCGAGACCGCGCCAAACCCGACTACATAGAGCAGGTGCGGCCCGCCGATGATAAGCTTCAGGGCATCGGCCATGGCCCCGAGATCGGCGCCAATGTTGATGGTGTTGGCAACGAGGAGCAGGACGACGACGGCCTGCAGTAGCCAGTTCGGGTAATACTTTCGCATGTTACCGGCAATGCCTCGGCCGGTGGTCCTGCCGATGCGCGCGCTGATTTCCTGGACCACCGACATCAGCGGATAGCTGAACAGCATCGTCCAGGTCAGCCCGAATCCGAACTGGGCTCCAGCCTGCGAATAGGTGGCGATGCCGCTCGGATCATCATCGGAGGCGCCGGTGATAAGACCGGGACCGAGGACGCTAAGAAGCCGCGGCTTTGGCGGCCCGACGGGGCTCGCTGCTTTCGCGTTCAAGTGATGCCCTCCCCTGCCCAGAACTGGCCTGTTAACTCGCAGCCAGACTAAAAGCTCCGGCCTAAAACCAGTCCCGGTAGATTTTGTTGAACGCCAGCACCGCTCCGACGCAGAGAAGAGGGCCGGCGATAGTCAGGTAGCGCTCGCCTGGAAACAGCCTGTCGAGGATCAGGACGGCCACCGTGCTGCCAATCGCGATGGCCAGCACCGCCCCGAATACGAAAATGGCTCTTTGCAGTGGAGTCACGGCGATGGCCCCGCATGTCTTGACGGTGAAGCTCCCATGCCTACATGCTATAGCCACTAGAGGAGCAAGCAGAAAATGTTAGACGGCGTGACCATCGGCGAAGCGGCCCGCCATAGCGGCGTGAAAGTGCCAACCATCCGCTACTACGAGCAGATCGGGCTACTCTCAGCGCCGGCGCGGAGCGGAGGCAACCGGCGGCAATATGAGGCGGCTGATTTACGCCGCCTGGCGTTCATCCGGCATTCCCGCGAGTTGGGTTTTGATATCGAGGCCATTCGCGCCCTGCTGACCCTGCAGGACAATCCATCGCAGCCATGCGCCACGGCCGATGGCATCGCCCAGGCGCGGCTTGCCGAGGTGGTACAGCGCATACGAAGTCTCACGGCCCTGAGGGCGGAGCTTGAGCTGATGGTCGAAGGGTGCCGACACGGGAAAGTCGGGGAATGCCGCGTCATCGAGGTGCTGGCGGATCATGATCAATGCGAGCACGAGCATCATTGATACGGGCGGCTCACCCCATCGCTTCTTCCAGGACAAGTAGCAGCAGGCTTTTGTCAATCAAAGCATCGTCGATGTTATCGGCGAATGAGCTCATAGGCTTCGGCCAAAGTGTGCTGACCGAACGGTGATAGCGAAACGGCAGTTTTTTGGTCCAGCGCCTATAGTGCCCGGAGCAAATGCTCCGCGACATCCGGCTCCAGACCCGTTCATGCCCCCGGCTTTTTGAGAACGACGAACCAGTTGCCGTTGAGCATGCCTTCGTCACATAGCTCGAAGCCCGCACTCGCCGCCATCCGCCGCCAGTCGCGTTTGCCCGAGAAAAGCAGCGCCAGAACACTGACGATCGCGAACATGGTCCATCCAGGCACCCAGACGACGAGGAGAAAACGTCCGCCCGGTTTCAGGACCCGCAAGATCTCACGCAGCCCCTGTTCCTTCTGCGGGCCGAGGTGATCGATCGCATGGGCGCTGACGGCGGCGTCGAAACGGCCTTCCGGAAAGGGCAGTGCAGTCAGATCGCCGAGTGCGATGTCAACGCGCGCGGTCAGGCCAGCAAGCCGCAGATTCTGTTCGAGCAACGCCCGGCCGCCGCCTTCGATATAGTCCGAATCGAAGCGGTCGAGCGCGACGATCCTTTCGCTTCGAAGTGCTCGGCCGAGCGCGATCGTGGTTCGGCCGGCGCCGCATCCTGCATCCAGGACCACACCTGCGTCGCTCGTCAGAAGGTCGACCATTGGCAGGGCGGCATGTTCGTAGCGTCCGACGGTGCGGGCGATGAGACCGCCGGCGAAGAAGTTCGCCGCAAGGAGCGTCAGCACCATGGCGAGCGGCCAATAGGCCGGCGTCGCGACCTGAATGGCGACCGCGACTGCGGCCAGGATCAGCGCCGCGATCCATGGGCCGAGCGCCCAGGCCGGCGCCCAGCCGAAATCGAAATCCTTGGTGTTCTGCCGGCTTCGCCGCCTGTGGAGTCGGCCAGCGAGCCTATTCCCGGCCATGACTAAAGCGAAGCCAGCAGCACCAGGGCGCCGACCAGGTGAAAGCCGCCGAACAGCAGGATTGTCCCGGAGACGGCTGGCAGCGACGGGACATAAATAAGCAACAGCAGTCGTGCTGCCACGCCGATGAGGCCGACGACCCACAAATGGCTGTGGCTGTGGGCGCTTGGTGACGGCGGCCTGCAAATCGCCATTACCGGCGTCGCCACATCCGTGGGAACTCCGGCGCGCACACCGCTGTCACGCTCGGCTTTCTTCACCCACTCATGCAGCGTCTGCGCCGTGCAGCCAATCTTGGCGGCGATCGACGAGACCGCCGCCCACCGCGAGGCATGCTCGCCTTCGTGATCCAGAACCAGCCGCACCGCACCTGAAGCGATTCCCCCGGTTCCAGGATGGAATCTCTTTTTGCCCGGGATTAGACGGGATCGCACGCAGGTCCGTCGGCCTATTCCCGACCCGAGCACCACCCTTGTTCGGATGATGGATCCCCCCATGTCATCCTGCGACTTTGGTCAGGCGGTGCAGGGCGAAATCGGCGAAATAGTCACCGACCCCGCTCGCCTGGAAGCGCTGCATCGCAGCGCCTTCCATATGGGCGCGCCACTCAGCTTCGCTTTCCCATGTCTCGACGAAGATGCGGATCCGGCCATCATCAAACGGCTGATGCAGTTCGTAGCGCAGGCAGCCGTCTTCGAGCAGCGTCTCGGCAACCAGCTTTTCCTGGGCGACCTTACTCCTACGAAGTTTCGCACCTCTTTTGCGGATCTTTACAGCAGTCGTGATGCGGCGCTTCACTTGCACTGCCCGCTGGATGAGCCCAGTCGTTACGCAAAGGCAAGAAGCGGCGTAACGAGCGAACGTCATCACAAGTGCGAGTCCCCTTCCGTCCGTGAGCGGCTCCGCTGACCCCGTCGAACGGCAGAAACTTCAAATCCATCGTGTTGGCTCATTGCCAAAGCGCCGCTTCAAGACAACAATGACCTCAACGCCGGCGCGCCAGACGCCCACAAAAAAGCGCGTTGGAGGAAATGGAGGAGGAAGCCGCTGACCAAGTCACGGACGCGCTATTCATGCGGACTTTCGGTGCTCACGACCGACGAATCCGACACGGATGCGTTCGCCCGGGCGGTGGCAGCGGAAGCAATGGCCATCGACGCCGGGTTTGCCCTCCTGTTTTTCTCGCAGAGCCTCATAGAGGCCGTCGCCCTGTCGGAAGCGCTGAAGACCCACGCGCCGGCGCTCCACTATGCCGGCTGCTCGACGGCCGGTGAGATAACGCCCAAAGGGCTGGAGGAAGGCCAGATCCTGGTGATGCTGCTTCCCTCCGCATCGTTTTCGGCAGCCAGCACCATGGTCGAAAATCTATCGTCATCAGGCATGGACGGCATTACCGGCGAAGTCGAGGCGCTGAGGCGTTCATTACGCGAGCGCCTCGGGCACGAGCGGGCCGACACCACTTTCGCGCTCTGCTTGATCGACGGGTTGTCCTATGCCGAGGAAGCGGTGACCTCCGCCATCCACTGGGGCCTTGACGACATACCGCTGATCGGCGGATCGGCCGGCGATGATTTGAAATTCGAGACAACGCGGCTGATCTCGAACGGCAAGGTCGCGTCCGACAGCGCCATCATCGTGCTAGTTGCCACCGACATTCCTTTCCACGTGTTCAAGACCGACAATTTCGTTCCGACCGACGAGAAGCTGGTGGTGACCGCATCCGATCCCGGCCACCGCATCGTCCGTGAATTCAACGCCGCCAATGCCGCAGAGGAATATGCCGCCTCCGTCGGCGCCGTCGCGCAGATGCTGACGCCACTGAGTTTTGCCTCGCATCCGGTGGTGGTGAAGGTCGGCGGCGAATTTTACTGCCGCTCAATCCAGAAGATGCACGCGGACGGTTCGCTGTCGTTTTTCTGCGCCATAGACGATGGTGTCGTGCTTGCCGTCGCCCAGCCTAAGGACATGGTGGAGGCGACCCGCGCCGCACTCAGCGACGTCAGCGAAAGGCTTGGCGGCATCGACCTGATCCTCGGTTTCGACTGCGTGCTGCGCCGGCTCGACGCCCGCAACCGGCAGGTCTATCGCGAAATTTCGGAACTCTACGAGGTCAACAACGTCATCGGCTTCAGCACCTATGGCGAACAGTACCGTTCGATGCATCTGAACCAGACCTTTACCGGCATCGCCTTCGGCGAACGACAGGCGGCCGAAACGGCGGAGTAGGAAATCCGGGATGCCGCTCAGGGACATCGACGACCTGGAAAGGCTGAAGAAGATCAACGCGGCGCTGATCAGCCGCGTCGAGCGTTCCATGGACCAGCAAGGCAACGCTTTCTCGCTGTTCCAGACCGCCATTTCGCTCGAGAACCGGGTGCGCAACCGCACCGAGGAATTGCATTCGACCTTGCGCCGGCTGGAGCAGTCGAACATCGACTTGAACGCCGCCAAGGAAAACGCCGAGCTGGCGAACCTGTCCAAGACCAGGTTTCTGGCGGCCGCCAGCCATGACGTGCTGCAGCCGCTGAACGCGGCCCACCTCTCGGTTTCGGCGCTTGCCGAAGTGCAGACCAGCGACGAGGGCAAGAAGCTGGTGCGGCAGGTCGAACGGTCGCTGGAGACGATGGAGGACCTGCTGCGCACCCTGCTCGACATCTCCAAGCTCGACGCCGGCGTGGTGCAGCCCGACATCGGCGACGTCAGCCTGGAGGCGCTGTTTTCGTCGCTGCGCTCGGATTTCCAGCCGGTGGCGGAGCTGAAGGGGCTGTCGCTGAAATTCCGGCCGGTCAACGCACTCGTTCGTTCGGACCGTACGCTGCTGCGCCGCATCCTGCAGAACATCCTCTCCAATGCGCTGCGCTATACCCGCTCCGGCGGGGTGCTGGTCGGCACCAGGCATCGCGGCGATACCATCCGCATCGACGTCGCCGATACCGGCTGCGGCATCCCCGACGACCAGCGCGAGGCGGTGTTCGAGGAATTCCATCGCGGCACCGCCTCGGCCGACCCAGCGCTTGCCGGCGGCGGGCTGGGGCTGGGGCTGGCGATCGTTCGCCGCATCGCCGCCGCACTCGGCCATCCCGTGACGTTTTCATCGAAGGTCGGCCGCGGCACGATCTTCCACCTCGACGTTCCGGTCGGGCTCGGCGCCACGACCGACATCATCGCCAACGCCGTCGACATGGAACGGCCGCGCGGCTATGGCCTGTTCGGCACCAAGGTGCTGCTAGTCGAGAACGACATCGAGGTGCTGCAGGCGATGACCTCCCTGCTCGAGCGTTGGCAATGCCTGGTGCGCGCCGCCACCTCGACCGGTAACGTGCTCGACATGCTTGGCGACACGGACTGGGTGCCGGACATCGTCATCGCCGACCAGCATCTCGACGCCGGCGACCTCGGCACCACCACAATCGCCAAAGTCCGTGATTATCTCGGCCGCGCGGTGCCGGCGCTGATCGTCACCGCCGATGGTTCGGAGACAATCGCCAACGCCGCCCGCGCCTCTGGCATCGAACTGATGCGCAAACCGTTGAAACCGGCACAGCTGCGCGCCCTGTTGGCCCATTTGCTGGCTTAGAACTGCACAGACCAAGGAGACGGCAGTAACAAACAATCCTGAGGGTACAATTCTCCGGTGTTACCTTCGATCTGCTGTCAGATGGGACGAGATACCGGCCGACCTTCCCATAGGCTCGCACCTATCTTAGCCCAAGCATCAGGTGCCGGCGCTGGTCAATTTTCCGTTGCGAAATATCGGAGCGGGAAGGGCCAACGCAGGTTCAACATTCGTGAATCATTCTGATGGTTTTGTCAAACAACTGATGCGAATTCTACGCGAGAAGAACCTTTGGCAACACAGTGTGTTGGTGTATTAAACAGAGTTACTCGAAACGGGAGAAATAATTTCATCTATATCGTTCCAGGTAATTCCGTGACAGTGCAATTTTTGTATCCGATCACTCAAACCCCGCCTGATCGCGAAACAGCTCCGCATTGTCCAGCTTCGACACCTCGATCACCGCTTGCGTGCGGCTGTAGACGTTGAGCTTGCGCAGGATCTCCGACACATGCGCCTTCACGGTAGTCTCTCCCACCTGCAACTCGTAGGCGATCTGCTTGTTGAGCAGGCCCTGGCGCAGCATCTGCAGCACGCGCAGCTGTTGCGGCGTCAGTGTCGACAGGCGCTGCACCATGTCGGCGCGGTCGACGCTTTCGGCGTCGGGCGTGCGCCCTTCATAGGTTTCCGGCACGTAGATCGCGCCTTCCATCACCGAGCGGATGGCGGCGGCCAGGTCGCTCTTGCGCGCCGATTTCGGAATGAAGCCGGCGGCACCATAAGACAGCGCCTCTGAAATGATCCGCGGCTCCTCATGGCCCGAGACGATCACCACCGGTAGGCGCGGATAGCGGGTCCGGAGCTGCAGCAGGCCTTCAAACCCGTGCACGTCGGGCATGCTGAGGTCGAGCAACGCGAGGTCGAACGGCTTGGGACCCGCCAGAAGATCGAGCGCCTCGGTGATCGAGCGCGCCTCCACCGTGTCGACTTCCGGGTACGCCATCTGCACCGCGCTGTGCAGCGCCTCGCGAAACAGCGGTTGGTCGTCGATGATCAGGAACCTGGCGCGATCGGTCATCAGCTTCATTTCGGTTTGGTCTGGCCAAGAATAGTCCTGCGAGCATGGCCAGCTTATTGCCAAATAGTACATCCTCGTTTTGGCCGGCTAAGGACGATGTACCGGCGATTTCCGCAGCGCCACGCGGCAGACGTAGCCGTTCTGAGACGCAATACCTTGCCCGGCCGTCCAAATTGGCCGAATGTGCCGGCGACAGATCCATTGAAACTGAGACAGGTCGTGACCGACCTCCGGCTTCGCGTGACAGCCAGTTACCGCCGGATTTCGCACCGTTGCCCGCGGCCACACGACGCTTCCCCGACGCCCGCCTTGTCCTCAGACCCTCTGGGCGGAGGAGATCGCCGAGCGCATCCTGATGGCGGCCAGACCTTGACCACCCTGCCCGAGCCACAAATCCGCAACGGGGTTGTTGGCGCGGCCGATTTCGTCGTCTTGGTGTCGTCGGAATCGCTGCTCCCAACGCCCAAGGCCGTTATGCTGGCCGAGCTTTCGGACCGGACCTGACCAGCCACAACTTCAACACCTGCCGGTCAGATGCTTGCATGCGTGTTCCAGGAGCAGGGGCCGGTCTACGATCCGCAGATTGAAATAAGGCTGTCGATGGCAGCCGCACCGCTGGTATCGGCTGGTCTGGGATCGCGCTGGTACACGGGCTGGTTTCCTGGACAAAACCAGCAAGCTGATGGTGTTGTCGTTCAGCCCGCTGTGCGCTCGATATCATGCTGGTAACGAGCACCACCGCGAATTCGCCCGCGATATCCAAGCTGTAGTCCACGATCGGGGCTGCGCCAAGCCAGAACTAACTGATCGTAGTCGCTGATCTTGAAGCTACACGACCCCGTTCGACCAATTTCGGCGTATTCCCGTTGAGCCCAACGTCCCCCGAGGCTGACAGCACGTCAGCAACGACTTACGAAGCGTGTCCGTCTACGCGCTCGCCTGCGTTCGTTCCAGCGCATGGGGCCGGACGATTTCGTCCGGCTCCATGGATACAATCCGATCGGTTGCTAAGCCGGCAATGCGCCAGACTTCTTCGCCGTCCAGGTGGCGATATAATCCATCAGGCCGGGGTTGAGGCAATCATAGGGCTCGAGACCGATCGACTTGAGCTGTGACCGGATGCCGTCCATCCGCTTCGGATCGACACCGGACTCGATGATCGACGAGACGAAGGCGGTGAATCCTGGCGGCGACCAGCCGTCCTCCTCGAAGCGCTCCGGATGAATGAAGGACAGGCCCTTGAACGCGTGGTCGCGCTCGACCGGTCCGTGCAGGTGAACACCGCAGCCGGTGCAGGCATGGCGCTGGATCAGCGCGCTCGGATCGACCACCTTCAGCTTGTCGCCGTTTTCGGTCACGGTCACGTCGCTCGTACCGGCAACCGCCACGACCG